>CAYTJC010000328.1:0-2582 GCA_964437875.1 uncultured Dysgonomonadaceae bacterium | reverse complement strand
AAATAGACATTGATTAAAGCATTTGTTTTTGTGTTTAAAAACACTGCTCCCATAAACTTATAAAACAGATATTTACAGAGGAAGAAGAGAAAAGCAACCCCAAATATTTGCGAAACCAACACCAAGTAATCATACCCATTATAATAGAGACTAGAATACTGCAAAGCAAAATCGGAGAAAAGAAGCGAGTAGATAATAAGTGCTTGGAAAATATAAAAGAGGGCACTCCACAAATCTGTTGTTGTGGCCTGTTTTCTATAAGAACTCTTCTTGCTACTTGACAGTGTAAAAACTTCTCCAAAATCACTAAACAAAGACCTACCACTTCTTTTGAATACGATAGAAGAAACAACAAACAAGAGTGTAAATACAAGAAACAAGACACTTCCAAACTGTTGCATAAAGGGACGCACCAATCCCTCCAATCCTGAATAAACAACATGCTGACTTATTGCATCTGCATCGTAAAACAACTTAGCGGAGTCTAACGGTAGATACTGATAAGACGAGAAATCATATCCTGGAATAGTGTCAACACTAGCTACTATTTGCTTTTGCAAAACAAAAGGAATAGAGACGGTGTCTTGTGGCAACAAATCAATCACTTACTGAATCTTAAATGGTTTATCCCCTTTTGTAGAATACTACGCTTTTTCTTCAAACTTAATCAAGTGCGAAAACGTCTGTGTCTTTTTATTTATTTCATCAATAGCCTCTTCGGGTGTATTCACAACTCGCCACATATCTCGGTAGCGTTTGTGCATAAAGTTTTGCTCAATCATATTGTCAAACATTGCCAACAGTGCACTGTAATAGTTATTGGTATTGAGAATTACAATGGGATGATTGTATAGGCCCAATTGTTTCCAAGTAATTATTTCCAACAACTCCTCCAGCGTGCCCACTCCACCTGGCAAAGCAATAACGGCATTAGACATATCGGCCATTTTCTGTTTCCGTTCGTGCATTGAGGCCGTAACAATTCGCTCGGAGAGTTTTGAATGCCCCCAACCCGAATCAACCATGAATTTAGGGATAACACCTTTTGCATTTCCCCCGTGTAGCAAAACAGAATCTATTACTGCACCCATCAAGCCCAAATTGCCACCTCCATTAATGCAAGTGATGCTGTTTTTTGCAAGCAGCTCGCCTAGGCGAGCTGCTGCATCAACATATATTTGATCAATAGCTGCACTGGATGCACTATATACTACCACTCCAAAATCTTCAGTATCGGAAGAGGAATTTATACTATTGCTCATATCTATTTTTTGTTAGCTTATCTAATTACTCAATCCCGAAAGCAGCTTTTACTTTATCAACAAAGTCAAGCTTTTCCCATGTAAACAGTTCAACTTCCATTTCAATTGACTCATCCATATAGCGTGACTGGAAAGTTTTGGTTACCACCTGAGGCTCTCTTCCCATATGTCCATATGAGGCAGTTTCCAAATAAATAGGATTGCGCAATTTCAAACGCTGCTCTATTGCTTTTGGTCGCATATCAAACAACTCTCTTACTTTTGTAGCAATCTCAATATCGGAGATACCCAAATTAGATTTACCATACGTGCTCACATATATATTCATTGGCTCTGCCACACCAATTGCGTAGGCCACCTGAACAAGCACTTCGGATGAAACACCTGCAGCTACAAGATTTTTAGCAATATGACGTGCTGCGTAAGCTGCCGAACGGTCAACTTTTGAGGGGTCTTTGCCCGAGAAAGCACCACCACCATGAGAGGCTTTGCCACCATAGGTATCCACAATTATTTTTCTTCCAGTAAGACCAGTGTCGCCATGAGGTCCACCAATTACGAATTTGCCAGTAGGATTGACATGATACGTAATTTTATCATTGAACAACGCAAAAATGTTCTTCTTGTCGGCATATTTCGCTTTCACCCTCGGAACAAGTATCTCTATTACATCTTTTCTAATTCTGTCTTGCATAGCCTGATCTGCATCAAGGGCTGCCTGTCTGCTTTTGTCAGCAGGTTGCTCAAATTCGTCATGCTGTGTAGAGAGTACTATTGTATCAATACGAAGCGGAGTTCCATCTTCTTCATACTCAATGGTAACTTGCGATTTTGAATCTGGACGAAGATAAGGCATCAACTCTATTTCGTGTTTGCGAATATGAGCCAACTCCATCAACAATGCATGACTAAGGTCTAACGATAGTGGCATATAGTTGTCGGTTTCGCTAGTGGCGTAACCAAACATCATTCCCTGATCGCCAGCTCCCTGATTCATAGGATCTTCTTTTGAGACCCCTCTGCTTATATCATCAGACTGCTCATGGATGCTCGAAAAAACACCGCACGATTGTGCCTCAAAGCGATAAGCACTTTTTGTATATCCTATTTGAGCAATTACATTGCGGGCCACTTCGGCCACATCAACATAAGCTTTAGATTTAACCTCACCTGCCAATATCACCTGCCCAGTTGTAACCAAGGTTTCGCATGCAACTCTTGAGTCGCTATCATACGCCATAAATTCATCTAACAACGCATCCGAAATTTGATCGGCTACCTTATCAGGGTGCCCTTCCGAAACTGATTCTGAAGTAAATA
>CAYTJC010000327.1:0-2588 GCA_964437875.1 uncultured Dysgonomonadaceae bacterium | reverse complement strand
AACAATTAATAAACACGCAATTTTGCAGGTCATTCTTAATTTCTTCAATTTCTTCTTCTCACCAACTGATACCCTGATCTAAAGATGTAAACAAAAGGATAAACCACTATGTGCATTAGTTTGGTGTAAGGGAAAATCATAAAAATGAAGAGTCCTGTTATGATATGCAGTTTATACTGAATGGAATGATGTGCTATTATTGCACCCGCGTCAGGCTGAAAAGTAACCACTGCTTGAGCCCATTCGCTTAGAGCAGCATACTGCTCTATTGGACCTGTAGCAGTACCTGCCACGGCGGACAGTCCTAATACCACTTCAATAAGTAATAATATTAGAATAAAATAGTCTTGAAAGCTACTGTTAGATTTAATTCTTGGTGCATTAAATCGCCTAACAACCAAAATTGTCATACCCGTCAAAGCCATCAGTCCAAAAAAAGAACCCATTGATAACGCAATTATCCGTTTAGTTTCTGTAGTCATCACTAAGTGATAGAGCCATTCGGGGATAAAAAGCGTGAGATGTCCGAAAAAGACAAATATGATGCCTATATGAAAAAGATTGCTACCCAGTTTAACTTTTTTGTCGGCAAGAAACTGTGTAGATTCAGCTTGCACGGTTTTATTTACTATAACCAAACGAGTAATCAGACCAAAGAAAAATACAGCTAATGCTATATGGGGGAAATAGGTGAACAGTAAGTTGTTGATATAATTATCCATGTCTTTAGGTTTTATGATTTAAATAAATCAAATTGGTCTTATTGTTGACTTGCATCCAGAAGTTCCTTCGGAAGAACAAGCAGCTCCTCCAAAAGTCACAGCTTCCTCTTCATATTCAGCATCTAAATCCAAGGGTTTCTCATTTTTAATCATTTCACGGGTTATCTCTTTGTCGGGTTGCTTGGCCGACAATGAAATGATGGCTTTGAAAATAGAGCTGTATGGATTTTGGCTATCGCTGAGAGCTTCATTTATTCTATCCATGATATTTACAGTCTCAGCTAAAAGCTCTGCCGATTTTGAAATAGAGAGAGTAGAAAGAAACTCCAAAAAAGCAGGAATATAGTCTGGCAGCTCTTTTGCTGTTAGGTGCAATCCTTTCTCTTTATAAAACTCCATAAGATTCACCATTGCCTGTCCTCTATCTCTTGAGTCACCTTTTATGTGTTCGAAAATATGCAGCGAAACACTTCTTGAATAATCAAATAACTGTACATATTCTCCTTGCCAATCGGTGAGGTCAAGTGAGTGGAATCTATCGCAGAACTTGGCTATTTCATCTACTATGTCTTCTTGTAGCAATGCCTCCTCTGTCAACTCTTTTTCAACATCGAGTAGAAATTTTTGCAACTCATCACTTGGATAAGAGAGTAAAAGAGATAGTATTTTATACGTCTTTATCATAATTAGATACCTCCAAATAGATTTTTAAATTTCTCAGTGTCGTCACTATCTCCATCTGGATAACCACCGCTAGATTGATGTTGATACACATTTTTGGCTTCTTCTCTGTGACTTGTGGGTATCACAAAACGATCTTCGTAATTGGCAATAGCCATCAGGTGGTACATCTTTTCCGTCTGTTCGGGGGTAAGACCAGTGCCTTCCAACACTTCCGTGTTTATCACCTTGTCCACAGTTTTGCTTCGCATATATGCACGCATTGCCAACATACGTTTGAGAGCATCTTTCACAGGTTTCTCATCACCTGCAGTAAACATATTGGCCAAGTATTTATGAGAAATACGCATATCGTCCACATCTGGCAAAATTCCGTTCATGCCAATAGTTCCACTTTCAGCAGCCGATTGGATGGGAGATAAGGGTGGTACATACCACACCATGGGCAATGTTCGGTATTCTGGGTGTAGCGGAAAAGCAACTTTCCAATCAATCGCCATTTTGTAAATAGGCGATGCTGTTGCAGCTTCCAAAACATTTTGAGGAATGCCCTGTTTCGTAGCTTCAGCAATTATCTCTGGATCATTTGGATCTAAAAACATACTCAGGTGTTCTTCGTAAAGATCCTTTTCATTGGCAGTTGCTGCTACATCTTTTATTTTGTCAGCATCATACAAAATCATACCAATGTACCTAATTCTTCCCACACACGATTCGCTGCAAATGGTAGATTCACCTACTTCAATGCGAGGATAGCAGAATGTGCATTTCTCTGACTTTTTGGTTTCCCAATTAAAATATATTTTCTTGTAAGGACATCCACTCACACACTGTCGCCAACCGCGACATTTGTCTTGGTCTATGAGTACAATTCCGTCTTCCTCTCGTTTATAAATAGCGCCCGAAGGACACACTGCTACACAAGTGGGGTTGAGGCAGTGTTCGCAAATACGGGGCAGATACATGATAAACGAATTCTCGAATTCGCCATATATATCTTTAGGAACACCTTTAAAATTGGTCTCCTTACTTCTATTTTTAAACTCTCCACCCAAGTCATCTTCCCAGTTGGGTGTTTTTTCGATCTTTTTCATCACTTTGCCTGTCAAAATAGAGTGGGGGCGAGCTGTGGGGGGTGTTTTAAATTTAGAACCTTTGTGTAGAACAGAGTAATTGAATGTAAAA
>CAYTJC010000326.1:0-2589 GCA_964437875.1 uncultured Dysgonomonadaceae bacterium | reverse complement strand
CAACGTAACATGTAGATTATTAGTTAATTATATTATAAAGAATTTTCGTATGAAAAGATGAGTCAGAGACTTTAAAATTAAGAGTAATAACTCAGACCAAATGAAATATAAGAAGTATAATATAATATGAATTATTATTTGTACATTTGAGTATTGAGAGTACCATCATCATCTGAAAAATAATCATGAAAAGAAAATTCTTCTTAGCAATATTAGTTTTACTTTTTGTTATAGTCTTACTATTTGTAGGGAAAGCATTTCTTGTGGAAGGTAGAAAATTCAATATTGATCTATCGCCCAACAATAGTTATCTAAAGACTATCTCCTTTCATGGTGTTTCCTTCATGTGTCCAGCAAGTTGGGATGTGCGAAAGAAGGTGAGTAGTATGTATGAAATATCTTGTGAAGACAGCAGCTCAGATGTTAGACGGAGTGTTAATTTCATATGGATGGATATTGAAATGTTGCCTGAAGAATGGATTGAGGAAGGTCTGAAAGAGGCAGAATATAAATTAGGGACTAATAAAGCATCTGTTTCATCAGTCAACAACAGTATGTTTAATGACATAAAGAGTAAATCTATAGATATCTCATTTTATGACGCAGATAAAAAAGTTTATGGGAAAATTACTTCGTTCAATTTTAAAGGCAATAGCTGTATAGTAATCATGTTTAATGATGCTAAAATAAAGAGCGATGTAGATTTCTATGCCATAGAAAAGAGTTTTAGGGTGGAGTAGATATAATACAATAATAATTAGATAAACAAGATTTTAATAATAAAGATAAATAGGGGTTTAATTGTAGATATAGTAAGTGTTTTATAGCGAGCAGAAATATCTTTATATATCTGATGTATTTCATAAAAAAAGCTGCTGCTACTGGACATGAATATGCAATTGTATTGTGCGAAAAGCATGGTATGACTTATTGATTGTGGTTTATAATTCCTCATTACTATGCAAAACAAGAATATTTCTGTAGTTTTGTGGTTAGATACTTATTAACTTACCCTTGCTGAGTTTTTACAGTTAGGAATTGGTTTCGATTTGTTGTATTAAAATATCAATCTAAAAAAAAAGAACCGAAAAGATGAAAAAAACAATCTTGTTATTTGCTTGGATGTTTATATCCATTTCAATTGCTTTTGGCCAAAGCACAAAACATATAGTTAACCTAAATGGCAATAGTTATGTAGTAGAAGAGAGAAGCGGCGCAAGAATCTCACAGAAGGGGTTAACTAATTGGTCGCAAAAAGAATCAAAAATAAACACCTATGTTTATTTTTCAAAGCCCCAAACTGTTTCCATTTCAATAAAAGGAAAGGTAGATAAAGGAACATCCCAAATAACTTTTTCTGCAAACAACACAAAGAAAGAAATTAAACTGAAAGAGGGTAACTTTGAGAAAGAAATAGGAAAAGTTGTTGTAAAAGAAGCCGGCTATATTCCTCTGTCTCTTGAGGGATTGAGTAAGAATGGTGATACGTTTGCGAATGTAGAATCATTTATTATTGAAACTGACGATGATGCCATGGTTTATGTTCACGATTTTTCTGAATATTGGGGTAGAAGAGGTCCCTCTGTTCATCTAAATTATACTATGCCTAAAGAAACTATTGAATGGTTTTATAATGAAGTGACAGTTCCAGAAAATAATGATGTGCTGGCAAGCTATTATATGGCCAATGGATTTGGTGAAGGTTACTTTGGTATGCAGACAAATTCTCCAACAGAACGAAGAGTGCTTTTCTCGGTTTGGAGTCCTTTTGATACACAAGATCCTAAATTGATTCCTGATAGCTTAAGAATAAAAATGCTTAGAAAAGGAGAAGATGTTCATATAGGGGAGTTTGGCAACGAAGGATCTGGTGGTCAGAGCTTTTTGCGTTATAACTGGAAAGCTGGTAATACCTATAAGTTTCTAACACAAATAAAGCCTACCGGCGATGGTGCGACCATCTACACATCTTATTTTTATGCAACTGATGAAAATAGGTGGAGGTTGATTGCTAGTTTCTTGCGACCACAAACAAATACATATTATAAACGGGCACACTCATTCTTAGAAAACTTTAGTCCTGACCAGGGATATCTTACAAGAAAAGTTTACTTTGGTAATCAATGGTACAAAACTAAAGATGGTAAATGGATAGCTGGTGATCAATCATCGTTTTCTCATGACGCTACTGCTTCAAAAGGAGTAAGAATAGACTATAAAGGTGGGTATAACCAAGATGAGAATAAGTTCTTCTTGCAAAACTGCGGATTCTTTAGTGACTCAACTCCTTTTGGAGATAAGTTTAAATTAGAACCTGGAAGCATTCCACCAAAGATAGACTTTGATCTATTAGAAAGTCTTTAGAACCTGAAAAAGAGACCTGAAAAGACCTTTTAAAGTATATTTAAGCATAAAAAAAATAAGTCCTTGGTATTTAGTTTATTTTCACATGCCCGTTGGTTCTTTTCATGCTCTTATTTCTATCTTTGTTACATAATACTAGGAAATTATTAATTGATTCGAAAAAAACAAACAAATGAAAAAAGTATTTCAAATAAGCTTGGCATTACTTTGCCTCTCATTTATTGC
>CAYTJC010000325.1:0-2590 GCA_964437875.1 uncultured Dysgonomonadaceae bacterium | reverse complement strand
AAATGCAATACAAAGTTAGGATATTTTTTTGATATTACATCATAGAAAATTTCTTTTGTGCATATTTCAGACTCGTAATGTCCTATTACTGCAAGCAATAACTTATCTTCTACATCGTAATAGTCGTTATACTTAGCTTCGCCTGTTATGAAAACATCTGCTCCATAATCTATGGCATCTTCAATCATGAATGCGCCACTTCCACCACAAAGCGCTACCTCGCGAATTTCTTTACCACGAAGGCGTGAATAACTTACATGATGTAAATTAAAAACATCTTTAAGCATGTACAAAAAATCTTGCTCAGACAAAGGTTCAGGTAAAATACCAGTGATGCCACCACCATTTTGATTCCACTCATTGGCAATAGGATATAAATCAAAAACAGGCTCTTCATAAGGATGCACAGCAATAAGAGCACGTATTACTTCAGCTTTGCGCACCACTGGAACTACAGTCTCTATACGCACCTCAGGCTCAAAGTGAAGTTTATCTATCTCACCTACATGAGGATTAGCTCCAGGTTTTGCTCTAAAGGTTCCCTCACCACCCAAGTTATAACTACAATTATCGTAATCGCCAATATGACCAGCTCCAGCATTGAATATAGCATTGCGAACACTTTCTGCATGATCGTGTGGAACTGTAGTCACAAATTTAAGCAATGCGTTTTTTTGTGGATTCAAAATCCTTACGTTTTCAAGTCCTAACATAATTGCCAATTTGAAATTGACACCTCCATTTGCATTATCGAGATTAGTGTGAGCAGCGTAAAGAGTGATATCGTTTTTGATAGCTTTAATCATGCAGCGCTCTATGTATGTTTTCCCCGTTAATGATTTAAATGACTTGAAAGCGATGGGATGATGAGAGATAATCAAGTTACACTTCATAGATATAGCCTCGTCAATCACATCCTCTGTAACATCAATACAAAGTATAGCCCCTGTTGCCTCCTTGTTAGTATCGCCCACTTGAACTCCGCTATTGTCAAACTTTTCTTGTAAAGAAAGAGGTGCTAAGGTTTCTATTGTTTGAAGAATCTCTTTTATGCGCATAGTTTTTAATTGTATTGGTTAGTTGTACAAATATATGGTTTTCCTTTAGTTATTTGAAGCGAACAGAACAAGATGATTATTTGTAGAGGAGTGATAAAGCTCAAATAACAAAATCGTATTTAGAGTAAAAGCAGTACCAGATATACTAGATATTGGAAGAATCGTTATCATCTTTCAAAATAAGTCTAAGAGAACTGTTTCTAGTAATATAATTCCATGCCCAATTGATAAAGATTATAATCTTATTACGTACACTCAAAATAAGCATAAGATGAAGAAACATCCATATGAACCATGCAAACCTACCTCTAAACTTGGCAAAAGGTAAATCAACAAGTGCTTTATTTCTACCAACAGTTGCCATTGTGCCTAAATTACGATATTCATAATACTTCAATTCTGAATCATTATTTTTGAACAATCTATTAATATTTTTAGCTAGGTTCTTGGCTTGGCCAATGGCTACATTTGCAACTTGAGGATGTCCTTTTGGATACTTTTCAGTTTCCATAATAGCCACATCACCAACTGCAAAAACATCATTTAAAGATTCGACTCTGTTTATTCGATCTACTTTAATTCTTCCAGATGGTAAAATAAAAGTTTCTGGAATACCCTTAATTGGGCTTCCTTTTACACCTGCAGACCAAATTACATTCTTTGAGAGTATGGTCTCTCCGTTGCTTAGCAGAATCGTTTCTCCATCATAATGATTAACAAAAACACCTGTTAAAACAATTACACCCATCTTTCTCAAATACTTTTCAGAATATTTCTGTGCATAAGAACTCATAGCCGATAAGGTATGATTACTCCCTTCTAAAAGATATACATTCACATTTTGGGCAAGTATATTTGGATAATCTTTGGGTATAATCTCTCGCTTCATTTCAGCGTAAGCTCCAGCCAACTCAACACCTGTAGCACCACCACCAACAATAACAATATTATAAAGTCCTTCATTATCTTTCTCATATAATATCCTCTCAAAATTCATGAGCGTTTTATTACGTATTGTCATCGACTTAAAAGTGGACTTAAGACTCAAAGAGTGTTTTTCAATTTCAAGGTTTCCAAAATAATTGGTTTTAGC
The DNA here is from genome assembly GCA_964437875.1 of uncultured Dysgonomonadaceae bacterium. Lineage (GTDB taxonomy): Bacteria > Bacteroidota > Bacteroidia > Bacteroidales > Dysgonomonadaceae > UBA2632. Next base: position 439 of record CAYTJC010000325.1, on the reverse strand, counting down.
ACCAGAAGCTATTATCAAATAGTCATACTGAAAACAACCAATTGAAGTATCTATAGTCTTTTCAGTATTGTTTAAACGTATTACTTTAGCTAAACGAATACTTACATCTTTGCGATTTTGAAATATTTTACGTAAAGGAAAAGAAATTGTGGCTGGCTCAATCTGAGAGGCAGCAACTTGGTAAAATAATGGTTGAAACTGGTGGTGATTCACTTTATCAATAATCAGAATATCAAAGACACCTTCCTTTAAGTTCTTGACAAACTGAAGACCAGCAAAACCACAACCTACAACAATTACTTTTTTCTTAGTCATGAATATAGAGCATCTTTAAATAATTGACAATACAAACATAACATTTAGCTACCCTTCTTTGTTTGAATGGTAAGCATCCCAAATTAGCCGTATTGCCAATAAAATAACAATATCTGATCTTTGT
>CAYTJC010000324.1:0-2595 GCA_964437875.1 uncultured Dysgonomonadaceae bacterium | reverse complement strand
ATCGAAGGTTACCTCAAAAGTAGGTCGCTTGTACTCTTCTACTTGAAAATAAGTCTGACTATCGACTGCTTTAATACTAAAACGACCTGTCAGCAATCCTTGAGGAAGCACGAATTCACCTCCCACAGATCCAAACTCATTGGTAGTAAGTGTTTGCTTTGCTACTTCTTGCCGGTTTGCATCAAGCATTACCAACTCAATTGATTTGTCAGCTTTAACCTTATGTTTATCATCTTTACTTGTAGCAACTATTGCTTTGAAGTAGACTATCTGTCCTGGACGATACAAACTTCTATCGGTGAAAACAGAGATAGATTCCGTTGTCTTATCTTTATCAGGTTCTGCTCTCTGATAGTAATTGTATGGTATTCCAGTCAAAGGAAGTCCATTGTCATCACCTACCACTGCATGATAATACATCGTGTACCCTTTGGTGTCAGCTTCAAGCACTGCTAATCCCACACTATTCACAGGAATTGTTTTCAACAACACAGGTTTTGTATCGCGTGCCCTATTGGGTCGCTGATAGATATTCACTTTTGCATTCACCTCAGGCTTACCAGTAGTGCGGTTCACCACAAATATCTCACGCGTAGTTTCAGAAGTAGACCTAGCAAACGAAGCCAAGTCTGTTACTGAAAAATAATAATCGGCACTGCGTGGCTCATTCAACGTCTTGTTCGGAGTAAACTCCAATTTATATATCCCCGGCTCATCTATCTTTACCCGAAAAGAATCCGCATCAAAAACATAAGGCCCATTGGGCTTCATCACCACAACCATATCTTGAACGAAAGTTTTTTTCTCATTCTTCAATTGGTCACTATTGTCATATTCATTCTGTGGCAAAAGAGGCGACTCCACTTTATAGAGCTTCACTAGCAACTCTTGTACATTTCTATACTCCACACCAAAATACTTATCGCCCTTTGTTGTGAAAGACCTTTCTCCCTCAATGCTGAAAGTAGATCGTGTGATATCCGTCAGCTTGTTTTTCAAGAGATTGATACGCTCGTAATCGGGAAACTTATCAATGGTTGTTTTCAGCAAGTTGTACAATTCTTGCGTCTCGGGTCTGTTTTTTACACGCTCTTCTTCATTCACAAAGCGGCCCATTTGATGAGATTCATAAAAAGGAATCATTTCATTCACAATCTCCACACTGAAATCTTTGTCTTTCCACTCATCCAGCATTGTCTTCAATGCATCCAAGGCATATTGCTTGTAAGCAGCATCCAATCGCTGTAAGTAGTCCATTCTGTCTAGCTCTACCAGCAATACCGATTTGTTTAAGTTGCGACTTTGCAAGGATGAGAACAACTTTTGATAGACAACAAACGTCTGCAAATGGTAATTGGTAGCATCAGGGTTGATGGACAATTGAACAAACTCTTTGGCAGGAGCAAACAATGCCTTCTTTTCAATACCCGCCTTGCTCAACGAGCGACTCAAATCAAGTTCACCGTCCATTCCTTTCAGAATATCCAAAGCACGCAGTGCCAAGAAGTCGAACATCGTAGGATAGAACTCACGAGAGTCTTCTTTCAGATTAACTACTGCTGCATAGGTTTTCACCTCTGTCTGCTCCAACTCTGCTTGTGGAGTTAAAGAAGCATTGGCATGCATCACCACTTTGTCCAAGAAGTTATTTTTGGTCCACTCTTTCATATCTGCAGGCACAAAGTCGGCCAACTGAGTACGCTGATCAATGGTCCATCTATCCTTGTTGTAATATTGCAAATAGAGATCGGCCAACATGGAGTTGATCACCGCCTGTTCCACCACATCATTGGTTGTTGCCAGCATCTCTTTCAGGTTGTGAAACATCAGGGTATCGTTTTCCGTATCAATAGCAAGATCGAACTTACCTTGATGGATTAGTGCCTTTATCACCTGCGGACTGTTCTTATCGCCCACTGCTTGTTTCAATATCGTGTTCACAACATCCGAAGCAGATTTGGGTAGCGATTTCTTCTCCATCTCCTCCACCTGTTGCCACAGTTGGGTATATGCTTTGTTGTTCATAGTGGGTTTGTTTTGTGCCTGATGGGTAGTGGCTATCAGCAAGGTAAATAGAATGAGCAGTGCTTTCTTCATAATTGTCTGTTTTCGTTTCTTCTTTGCAGTAATGATATGTGTTAATTCTATTGTATAAAACAATGAAACAACACATAATGTTTTAATTATAGTAAGGTAGATTGAATTTAGGGGCGAAAGTTTAATTTGGTTTAAGGTGTGGGGTGTGAGGTGACAGGGGCCTCAACGGCCCCTGTGCGTAGTAGAAGGGTGGCTATATATTTCTGTTCTAGAAACTCAATGCTTTGCGTCTTTTTGAATAACATGCTCACGCATGAGAATAAATAATGGGCACGCAGATGAAGCAGATTGAGCTGATGAACGCAGATAAGTTCGAAGGTCTTTCGAAAGGGGTTCGAACAGGCATCGAATGAAAAAAGACATTTCAACGGCATTGCATTCAAGTTGTAGCAACGGCCTACTGCAAATTGGCGAACTCGCTCCCGCGCGAGTCCCCTCGCGTGGTTAGTTAAAGGTAAAGGGGTGAACACCACACGATAAAATCGTGCGGTAGCGAAG
>CAYTJC010000323.1:0-2646 GCA_964437875.1 uncultured Dysgonomonadaceae bacterium | reverse complement strand
AGCAAGGGTATTTGGTTGTAGCGGTGCGATGTAGTAAGCTTACCCTTTTTTTATGCCTATACTTTCACAAAAACGCGTATTAAAAGTCTCTCTTATGAACTTCCCAGCAACCGATTTAAAGAGACTTCTATAGTAAAGCCAAGCAAACTAATATTAACGCTAAAATTAATAACAAAGTATTCTTTTATTCACTATATCCCATAGTATTCCCCATCATTTTTTCATATTGCAAAAAACAATCAGAGACTATTCTCGGTGGAAATAGAGCAATATAAGAACATAAATAAATCTTCTTCAAATCATTTGAATAAATAAAAGCTTAGATATTGAAGGACCTTAACAGTGCTAAGCGAGTTGGATTCTGATATTGAGATTCTAAAAATTATTAGAGTATCCGATCAAAACAAATTTAATATAGGCTATATATTAAAACAGCCCTGATAAATCAGAGCTGTAGTTTCATTTTTAAGATTCAAGTTATCTCATGAGATTCTTCTGAGGAAACGATAATCAAGAGAATATACACCTGGCCCAGTAATAAGTAAAGCAATAAAAATTACTAACCCTTTTAATGCATTAGAGTAGATACCAAATGAATCTCCTGCTGTAACGTGCATAATTACGGCTACAATCATTGTTCCTATAAGCATTAATGCAACAGGACGATGTAAAAGCCCCACTATAATAAACAATCCGCCTATTGCCTCTGCGGCGGCAGCCATAAAACCCCAAAAAGAAGGAGCAAATGTAATTCCTACCATAGACATGGTTGAACCGAGCTGAGTCCAAGTCTCTACTCCACCCATTAATTTAGGCCATCCATGTATAATGAATATTATGCCAATTCCTATTCTTAAAACTAATAAGCCAGCATTTACTAGCACATCTCTTCTTTTCATTCTGTAAGTTGATTAGTATATGTTTGATTAAGTTGATATATTGTGAGAGATATTCCTCTTATTCTGTAACAGTTAGTTCAAACTAAAGTGGTTGTCATCTAATTTCACAATTATTGATAGAACTATAACAGTCAATCACTCCAATTTGTTTACTTTTGCTCTATAAATAAAATTATTATGTCAACATTTGCACCTTTTTCAAAACCATTATACGTAATGCTCAAACCTGTAGGAGCATTATGCAATTTAGCATGCGATTATTGTTACTATTTAGAGAAATCTAAATTGTACAAACATAATCCTCGTCATGTGATGAGCGATGAGCTCTTAGAACGATTTATTAAAGAATACATAGAGTCGCAAACTGTACCTCAAGTAATGTTCACCTGGCATGGTGGAGAGACCCTAATGCGCCCTCTCTCCTTTTACAAGCGAGCAGTGGAATTGCAGAAGGAATACGGACGTGGTAGACAAATTGATAATTCAATCCAAACCAACGGCACGCTCCTCACAGATGAGTGGTGTGAGTTTTTCAGAGAAAACAACTTCTTAGTAGGTATATCAATTGACGGACCCCAAGATTTTCACGACGAGTATCGAAGAGATAAAATGGATGCTCCATCATTTCACAAAGTAATGCAAGGCATTAAATTGTTGAAGAAACATGGGGTTCAATATAACTGCATGGCAGTAGTAAACGATTATAATGCCGATTATCCTTTGGAGTTTTACAACTTCTTTAAAGAGATTGGTTGTGAATTCTTGCAATTTGCACCTATTGTGGAGCGTATAAAAGATGACAAATCTTCTACTACGTCTCTTGCAAGTGCAAAAGACAAAGAGGCCGAATTGGCTCCTTTTAGTGTATCACCCAAACAATGGGGCAATTTCTTATGCACTATATTTGACGAGTGGGTGAAAAAGGATGTGGGCAAGCTGTTTATTCAAATATTCGACTCAACTCTTGCAAACTGGGTGGGAGAACAACCTGGTGTATGTACCATGGCTAAAACATGTGGGCATGCAGGAGTAATGGAGTTTAATGGTGACGTTTACTCGTGTGATCACTTTGTGTTTCCCGAATATAAACTGGGAAATATATACAAAGAGCCACTTGCTTCAATGATGTACTCTGATAAACAGCTTAAATTTGGAGCTGACAAATTCGACAAGCTTCCTACACAATGCAAAGAGTGCAACGTATTGTTTGCATGCAATGGTGAGTGCCCAAAGAATAGGTTTATTTACGATAAATATGGAGAATACGGACTGAATTACTTATGTGAAGGATTTTACCAGTTCTTCAATCACGTAGCACCCTACATGGACTTCATGAAAAAAGAATTATTGGCAAAACGCCCACCCGCTAATGTTATGAATTGGGTTGACTAAGTAAAAGCATATTATAGCACCTGATAGCATTTCACTTAAATAATCAGATAAAAACTCACGAAAATTTATTTGTAAAGCCGTTAGCATCTAGCGTAAGTATTCGGTAAACCACGTCCCGCAGGTTAGTTTTTCCACTCTATCTTTGCAACAAAAAAGATATGTGGAATCAGAAATATTTTGAAACTGTTTATGAACGCTACAAATTAAGCGGTCTTTGTGTAAAGGATTTTTGTATTAACGAAGGTGTTTTTGAGAGTAGGTTCTATTATTGGCAAAAGAAACTCAAAGATCAAAAGCAAGAATGTGATCATCCATCAGGCTTTGTTCCCATTATCTTCAATAAACCACAAGCACC
>CAYTJC010000322.1:0-2669 GCA_964437875.1 uncultured Dysgonomonadaceae bacterium | reverse complement strand
AATAGACATTAGTAAAAAGATTCCCCGATAGATTGTATGAGTTTGACAAACTGTCTATAGCAACGTCATCTGCATCATAAAGTGCAAGCCTTGACGAGCTTACTTTGCCCATATCCATTGAGCGGTTGCGAATGAGCGAGTCTAATGAGACAAGACTGATTTTGCCCTCTTTCAATCGGATAAGAAAAAATGCATTTTCCACCATCTTAGCTGCCTCATCGTAGTTGTTTATATTGCCTAAATCGGTAATGCTTTTACCTTTTTGTTTGTCTTCTTCTGGTATCGAATCAACACGTTCTAACTTCATAGAAGGAGTGGTAGAATTTGCAACTTCAATAAAAGAAGCATTGGAGAAAGCTTTGTTGAAACTTTCTGTGAACTGATTTTCTCGCTCTTCTTGTTTTTGATGCCTCGACAGATTAATCCAAATGACTTGCGATATCAGCAAAGCAATTAATGCAATTGTGGTTGCAAGCAGATAAGGCATCAATTTTCGTTTCATATATTGGCAGTTTTATACATTGGTTTCATTCATTGCAAGCAAATGTAAGAACAATTTTCCAAAACAGAAAGCTTACTATTTCTTTCTCTGTTGAAAAGATTATGTAAAGATTATATTCAGATTACATTAGATGAGGGGAAAGCTGTGTATGTTTGTATCATAAAAATATAAATATATATGAAAACAAAAATTACACTTGTAGCAATGCTACTCACAATTTTCACAGTTAACATAGTAAAAGCTCAAAGCGAACTCTTTTTCTCGGGATACGTATTTTATGAAGACAGCTCGGAAAAACAAATAATGATACCTTTTGCAACAATTAAGTTCTATGAGGCGAATAATCCCGATAAAATTGCAGCTGTAGCTATTTCCGAAACGAATGGTGGTTTCGTAATCAAGGGTTTAGACACTCACAATAAATATATTGTTAAAGTAAGTGCCCCAGAAATTGAGGAACAATCGTTTATTTCAAGACCCAATAGTGGAAAAATAAAATCTGGAAATATCTCTGTTCATACTCAATTGATTGTTGATGAAGGATATGAAAATCCTGTAGAAAAACAATCATTTACGCAAGATACGTTTGAAGATAATAAAGACCTAACTCTTGTGCAAATGATTGAGTTGTTGCCCGAATTGGAAGTAGTTAGTAATGATATAATGACTAAAGATGGAGGGTCGGTACGCTTGATGGTTAATGGGTTTAATTCAGAGGCAACTCTTTTTCCTCAACTCAAAGACTACCCCGTAGTAGATCTCGTGAAAAATATGGATTATTATGATTTATCAGATTTCGAAGGTTCTTTGTATGACGGAGTGTTGAATATTAGATTGAATGCAGGAGAAGAAGCTTTAGCTCCTAATTTTAGAGCAGTATCTTTAAAGCCTTACGATAAATAATCTGCATCATAAACAAAACGATAAACATGTTTACCCTCACCAATAAAAAACAGTAAAGAATGAAACGTATTATATTCCTCTTTTTATTATCAATTGTTGTAACCACCCATCTTTATTCGCAGGTTGAGATGCGTGGAACAATTACTACATTAGATAACAATAAACCCATTCCTGTAGAATTTGCCAATATAGTTTTGTATAGTGCATCAGATACTACAAAGATGATTGCCGGCACTGTAAGTGATTTAAAAGGCAACTACTTGTTTGAATACTTGGAGATAGGGCGTTATCATCTTGTAATTTCGTATTTGGGATACAAAACATTGTCTCAACAAATGCGTGTAGTAATGCCTTCGAGTGGCGATTTTCTGAAAAGAGACTTCACATTGGAGCAAGATGCTCAGATGCTATCTGAGGTAACTGTAGAGGGGCAGTTGCGCCATCAGTATATTGATAAAGCAAGTTATACTTTTACATCAAAAGATGTGAAATCGGCGCGTTACTCTAAAGATTTGCTTCAGAAACTTCCTGAATTGATGATTGACGCACAATCACAAAACATAAAGACATTGAAAGGGGGCTCGCTGCTCATCCTTATAAACGGAGTTGCCTCCTCTGACAATGACTTGAAATTGCTAACGCCCGACAAAGTGTTGCGTGTGGAGTATTACGATTTTCCTCCTGCTCGCTATGCGGGAGCGGGAGCAGTAGCAAATATCATTACACGCTCGTTGAACGATGGATATGGTGGAGGTATTGATTTATCACACGCTGTAACTACAGGCTTTGGCAATGATAATGCTTATTTTGGATATAACCGAGGACGAAATCAGTTTAAAATAGAGTACCATATAAGCTATCGTGATTACAGCAAAAGAGAAAGCAAAAATCTCTATAGTTACATCTTAAATGATGAAGCACGTGAAAGTTCTTACTTTATGAAAAACAAATTTGGTTACACTACGCATACAGTCGGATTGAAATACACCAATCAATTGATAGACGATTACATTTTTCAGGTGACCCTAAGGCCTAATTTTGAGACACGTTTTAATGATGGCACGTCCGATATAACCAATACCCTTGGTGATAAAAAAACATCTTATAAAGGAACAAACGAAGATAATACAACTATTTTGAGCCCTGTGGCAGATATTTATTATTGGAAAGCACTACCCAACCAGAGTGAAATATCCGCAAACATAGTTGGAACAATGTTTCGTACATCTGTAGAGGAAAATGCCTATGAATATCTACAACCTTC
>CAYTJC010000321.1:0-2670 GCA_964437875.1 uncultured Dysgonomonadaceae bacterium | reverse complement strand
TAGGATTTTTCAATCGCTCATCATCCATTATGAAACCTTTGCGCAAATACTCACTAAGATTACGATTTGCCCATTGGCGAAACTGAACACCCCGTTTGCTTCGCACCCTAAAACCAATGGCCATTATCATTTCAAGTGAGTAGAATGCAACATTATATTCCTTACCATCTGAGGCAGTTGTAAAGTAATTCTTTACAACTGAATTTACATCTAACTCTTTGTCTTCCAGTATAGTTGATATATGTTGACCAATGTTTTGCTTAGAGGTGGCAAAAAGTTCTGCCAGTTGATTTTGATTCAACCACACGCTTCCATCTTTTGCATACAAAGCAATAGCGCTTTCACCATCGGGTGTCTTGTATATGATTAAATTATTCATATTATTCTTTTTCTATATTTTACTCTTCAGCTTCGCACCACATTTATCACATCTTGGTACGGGCTGAATATCTTTTCTTCTCAACAAAAAATAAGATGAAACAAACAGCACCACGGGCAAGATATAGAGCAGTGGACCACGAAGAAAAACAGGAATTCCCCACCAAAGGAGGTAGTAATTATCTAAGAGAATATACATAAAAACTGCAACCGCAAATGTTACAACTGTTTTTGCAACTTTTCTCTCCCTATAAAGAAGATTAAAGAAAAATGTAGTTTGCATTAGAAGAATAAGAACAGGGGTAAATAAACCTCCAAAAAATATGTGTTGCAACTCAATCAGGGTAAATTTGTAGAGATACACTGGATAAAATGTTGCAAACAAGTGGTTACTCACACCATAAACAACAGCTACAGACACTGGCACTAAAACAAAGCAGAAAAGCGTCATATTTAGAAATTTTTCTAATGCAGATGCATGACGCGTGGGTTGAACAACTCCTTTCATTACACGATTTACATTAAAGAAAAAAAGATAAGGTGCTAAAATTGAAAATAGAGCAATTGTATGCCTGTAAAATTGTCTGTTAGAATAAAATATTCCAGATCCATAGGTATAATTATCTTCAAAAAGCATTATTTTGTATAACGAAAGAAGAGGTAATGCTGCAGATAGCAATAGCATTATACCAAAAGCAGCCTTTTTATTACTTAGTGTCTGTTTCACTATCCCTGAAAATCTTTTCATTTGAAAAGTGTTGTTATCCATACTATTAATTGTTTTTAAAAAAAAATAATTATTACCCCTGTTGATGCAGATATCTATCCATGTGCAGCTCTCGCAACACCTTTGCATCTTCCACCACACCCCATCCACTCTCTTTTAGTTTGGGGTCTATCAGTTCGGCTCTTGTTTCGGCTTCGTTCATAGTTATCGAGTTTTCGGCCATTAAGCTATCTTTTCAGTTTTCACTTTTAACTTAAATACCTTTTGTGAAATATTTTTCTCTATTCAAGTAAAAACGTCTATTTGAATAATTTACTGGTTGAATTTATCTTTGATTATATTTAAAAAAGAATAGTTGCGAGAATTAGCATCTGTAATTACAGCATCTAAATCCCAGATAAATACTCCAATGGGTAAAGTTTTTTTAGGACTTAAAGATATTGCAATATTGGTTTCCTTATAATACATTTTCCCCGATGAATATAACTCTGTATACTCACCAGCTAATTGCATTTCAACATCTTCATTAAATTCAATAATCCCATAATACCAAATTCTCTGAATCTGATTATCATAATGTTTCATTAATCTTCTTGCTCGTTTCTCAAGTTGAGTAACAACTTTCATGTTCTCTTCAAGTGAAATGCCTCTTTTTTTCAATTCGACTATTACTACATCAAAAGGCTTCTTGTTTTCTGGGTCGTTGGAAAATATTAAAGCTATGTCAGGTCTATTTTCATCACGCTTTTCCTCTTCCCCTGTAATTACCTCCATTAGTTCACCCATTTCTCTGTCACTTAGAATGGTTTCATATGTCATGTACTTATCATCAAGTAGCCAAGCATTATTTCTATACAAGTCATTTATTGAATCTTTCTTTTCTAATCGACCATCCTTTCGCATCGGGCAAATTATCTTATGTAATTCACTTTCAGTACTTGAATCCGTAGATTTTTTCAGTTTATCAATAGTTAATTGTCTAAATAAAATATACTCTGTTAATGCCCTTGAGGATAACTCTAAGGATTTTTCAAACTGTTCATCGCTAAGAGATGATGCATCCAAAACTTCTCTCTGTTCTTTGAAAAATTTGTCTTGAGCTTTTTTGAGGACTTCATTTCTTGAAATATATCCAATATTTTGATTGTCAAAATATCCACTTAAATGAGGAAATCGATTTACTAGACCTTCTCTTACTTCCTTATTCGATTTTTTTATCTTCGGGATTTTATTTTCAATTAAAGCAATAACCTCCTTTCTAAAAACGCTTTGAATAGTTTTGAATTCGTCTGCGGAAATCTTTAAGTTTTGTCTTGCTAAGTCAACTTTTCCGATAAAATAATCAGAATAAAGTAAGAATACCATTTGGTAACCAGCAGGTAAATTTTCGTTAGAAATTAAATCCATTTTTACAGTTCGATTATCAACTGAGATAGCGGCTATTAAAGAAGTATCAGATAAATCTACTTCTTTAATAGAATAATATAGAGTAAACTTCTCCATAAGAGATAAAGAGCTTTCTAACTCAACAGGTGTGAATTCAGGAATATCACTATCCTCAATAA
>CAYTJC010000320.1:0-2675 GCA_964437875.1 uncultured Dysgonomonadaceae bacterium | reverse complement strand
GATTCTAAATTAGCCCTGTAGTTCGTAAATTAGAATACTACTAGAGCTCCTAGGTGGGTGCTACTATTCTTCTGACTGAACAGAAAGCTTAAGTTAAACACATAGTTTTGCCGTTGATTTCGAAATTTCTCGTTTAAATGGAATCTTGTAGGACCTGATTAGCTAAAAGTTTTCACTCACCTCAACTATGTGCATCAATATTTCCTCATTTGGTAACACAAACCATCACATATATCAGCATATTAAAGTATATTTGCACCAACAGATAAACCATAACTTCAATTCACTTTTATGCACTACACTACAAAATTACTGACCCTGCTTTTTTCTCTGCTCCTCCTTACAGGATGCACGCTCCATTCCGAAAATAAGTCGGACAAGAAAAGTGATCCATCAGACACACTTTCCACAACAGATACTGCCACCGACAGTATTACTGAAAGCGTTGCGGTAGAGAAATCAACCTTTGTAAACTCCATGGAGTATGACGAGATGATGATGCACATGGTAAATGGTGATACCACTGGATTGTGGCCCGTTGCCAATGATGAATATCCACTGGAAGGGGCTATTTTGCCATTCAACCGAATTGTGTGTTATTATGGCAATCTGTATTCTAAAAATATGGGTGCATTGGGCGAATATCCTCCCAAAGAGATGTGGCGCATGCTGAAAGATGAAATGGCTGCATGGCAAGCGGCCGATCCTGAAACGCCTGTAATTCCTGCCATTCACTACATTGCGGCTACTGCACAAATTGGAGCAATGAGCGACAATACTTACAGAATGCGTATGCCTGGGCATCAAGTTGATTCGGCATTGGCCATTGCAAAAATGGAAGATGCTTTGTTCTTTCTTGATGTGCAAGTGGGACACAGCTCTGTGTTGAAAGAGGCTGAAGCTTTGGAGAAATACTTGAAAATGCCCCACGTACATTTTGGTATCGACCCCGAATTTTCGATGAAAGAGGGTCATGTGCCCGGAAAGAAAATAGGCACTTTTGATGCTGAAGATATAAACACTGTGACCAACTATTTGGCACAATTGGTGCGTGACAATAACTTACCTCCTAAAATATTGATTGTACACCGTTTTACGCAAGGCATGGTGACCAACTATAAGAACATAAAGCGACATCCCGAAGTGCAAATTGTGATGGATATGGATGGATGGGGTGCACCTCAACTAAAGTATAGCACCTACGAGCGATATATCCGCAAAGAGCCCGTGCAGTTTACAGGGTTTAAAATATTCTACAAAAACGATATCAAGCCATCCCCTCACCGTCTGTTGACTCCCGAAGAGGTGATGAAGCTGAAACCACGACCTATCTATATTCAATATCAGTAATGGATTACAGAAAAATATTTGAAGAAATATACAGTGAGCTTTCAAAAGTGGAAGACCAGGGAAGTGTAGCCAATTATATTCCCGAGCTATCAAAAGTAAATCCAAATAGCTTTGGGGTGCAACTTACAACTATTGAAGAGGACAAGTTTGCTTTTGGCGATTCCGATGTTCGGTTTTCTATTCAGAGTATTGCAAAAGTCTTTTCGTACGTATTGGCTTATTCACGCATCAAAAGCGACTTGTGGGAACGTGTGGGCGTGGAGCCAAGTGGTACGGCATTTAACTCTCTGGTGCAGTTGGAGAGCGACAAAGGAATTCCGCGTAATCCATTTATCAATGCAGGGGCTATTGTGATTTGCGATATATTGGTGAGCGAATTGGAGTCGCCCAAAGAAGAGGTGCTCGCATTCATTCGCGATCTATCGGGCATAGAGAGTATCAACTTCAACTACCGTGTAGCAGAGTCGGAAAGAACAAGTGGGTATATCAATATGGCACTGGTCAACTTTATGAAATCGTTTGGCAATATCCAGAACGATATCGACGAGGTGATGGATCTTTATTTCAGTATTTGCTCCATTGAAATGAGTTGCGAAGAACTATCCAAAAGTTTTCTCTTTTTGGCCAACAATGGTGTAGTGCCCTACTCGGGCAAGCGTATTCTATCGCCCAGTCGCACAAAACGTGCCAATGCCCTGATGCAAACATGTGGCTTTTATGACGAAGCGGGCCAGTTTACTTTCAAAGTGGGCTTGCCAGGCAAGAGTGGTGTGGGGGGAGGAATTGTGGCCATACATCCGCAACGGTATTGCATCACTGTGTGGAGTCCGCGACTGAACCCGAAAGGGAATTCCTACAAGGGGATGCTCTTTTTGGAGGAATTTACTTCACACACAGAATTGTCTATATTTTAGGATAATCTTTTAATTTGAAGAGCAGTCGGCTTTCTCTTGGACTAAACAACTCAAAAAAACAGTAATCCCTAAAGAATGCTTGAAACAAAGCGTTCTATTTTGATTTAAATGTAAAAACTACTACTTTTGTCATCAATTTTTTATAGGACATGAAATTAGATTTTAAAGATAGAACCGCTCAACTCATTGCAATTATTGTTGTGATGGCACTTGCTCTTGGCATTACTGCTTATTTTGTTTTCACGAAAGACAAGCAGATTACCGAAATGCAAGAACAATATACAATTGACAAACAAGATTTGGAAGACGAGTACGAAAGCATTTCGATGCAGTATGAGGGCTTTAAATTTAGTGTGGAAAACGACTCTCTACTCTATAAATTAGAGAACGAGCAAGCTAAAGTGCAACGCT
>CAYTJC010000319.1:0-2680 GCA_964437875.1 uncultured Dysgonomonadaceae bacterium | reverse complement strand
TTTCAGTCATAATGAAACAAAAATTCACGCAAATATAATCATAGAAAATGGTTTGTCAAAATTATTATTACTAAATATCAACAGTTATAAATAAAACTTTCACTTTATATTTTATACCTTTATCGTTTAGAAATGAATAAAGTAATAGTTTTTAATATGATCTCTGTCTCTATCAGCAATCTAATCTACGTTGTTTGCCCTCAGTTTGTGTCAGTTCAATTTGAATGTGATGTAACAAACACCAATTTCAACGAATCATTATGGAATGAAATTGAAGCATTTACCAATGATTTTCATAAAAACAACAAGATGAAAGACATCAATAAGTTAGCCCCTATATTGGCCACACGTAACACCTACAAAAAGCTCGGAAAAGATCCTAATAGATACAGACCATCGGCGGAAGCATTACGTAGAAGAGCTGTAAAAGGCGAAGTTCTTTATAAAATAAATACGTTGGTAGATGCTATCAACTTAATATCTTTAAAGACAGGCTATTCAATTGGAGGGTTTGATGCAAACCTTATACAAGGTAACTTGGAGCTAGGAGTTGGACAAAAAGAAGAAAAGTTTGAAGCCATTGCTCGTGGTTTTTTAAACATTGAGGGCCTGCCAGTATACCGCGATTCCATTGGAGGAATTGGCACACCAACAAGCGATGAAGAACGAACAAAAATAAGCAAAAATACCAACAAGCTACTCATGCTCATGAATGCTTACTCGGGCCAAGAAGGGCTAGAAGAGGCTATCGATTACTCTAAGTGTATATTGGAAAAGTATGTAAGAGCTGAAGATATGGAGGTGAGAAAGATAGAAAGGATATGAATAGTAAAAAAGAGTGCAAGACATTATATTCTATAAGCTACCTGTTTGTACGGACATATCACATAGGCCCGTACAAACATAGCTGCACCATATAGCAACGAATCTTATAACACCTCCTCCAATAGCTTCTCCAATTCAGCCATTGAAATACCTCGGTGCATAATCTTCCCCTCTTTATCAATCATCACAAGAAAAGGAATAAATCCAAACTGATACTTGCTCATCACATCTTTGCCTACATCTTCAGTAAATATTTGAGGCCATGGCATATCTTCCTCATCAACCGCTTTCAACCAATTCGCTTTTTCACTATCAATTGAAACTGATATTATCTCAAAGTCTTTTGAGCCATATTTTTTATACAATTTCTTGAGTGCTGGTATTGATTTACGACAAGGGCCACACCACGATGCCCAAAAATCTATGAGCAAGTATTTCCCTTTATACTCTTTCAGGTTTTCACCCTGCTTGCCATCTTCAAATATATAAGCAAAGTTGGGCGAAGGCATTCCCTTTGCTGATTGCGCCAACTTCGCCTCTTTGTCGGCAACTATCTCTTTGTAGGCTACATAAGGAGCATAGTCTGATTTATTTTTATCCAAGTAATCCAACACTTCCTTTTTTATCTCCTCGTCTTTAATACGTGGTAGTAATGCCACAACAGAGTTTAAGGTGTGATAGCTTTTCGCCAGATAATCTACATTTGCATCGCCATCTGCCTGAGCTTCAACAAAGCCACCCATAATGCGTGCCTCCCACTCTTTGTTTTCATTTTTGCGTGCATTGCTCAAATCTTTTATTGCTCTAGAACGAGATTGTCTGGTGCGATAATCAGAATAACTCACCAAATTCATCAATTGGTTGTTCTCTCCTGGTGCTTCTATGTGACGGTAAGGAATCCTCAGCGTTCTCATAGCCAATGTCTCCTCTCCGCGGAAATTAACCTCAACAGTTTCGTTCTCGCCCCAAAAATTTAATAGCTCACCTTTCTGACAATCTATTTCATAAACTCCTGGCGCAGGAAGTTTTATAGTTTTCTCGAATGTTTTGTCAGGGTTAACCGATATGGAATCAATCAACTTCTTACTTTTATTAAGAACTTGTGAGACTCTAATGTTAATCCCCTCAACAGGAAACTGAACAGTTCCTTTTACAGTTATTTCGCTCTGCTGAGCAAACAAAGAAATAGTAGAGACTACAAAGAAAAGCAGTATAAAAAGATACTTTTGCATAGTGTTTTTATTAATTGCTTCACAAAAAGCTGCTAGATGACACAATTGTCATACTTACTCCTGTATAAGCATTGGTGAATATTTCAAGCTGTAAACATAATCATTTTAGTAATAAAAAGCTAAGTACATGACAAAAATAAAGATGCGTATATTGGAATGATAATTTCATTGGCCCGATAAAAGTTAAACTGTACTTGAAAAAAGCTTTTTGCTCCTCTTCCATTATTCTGCTTTCTATTTATTTATTCGTTTTTGCTTTGCCTGTTCCATCATATAAAGTTGAAAAAGCTATGACTTGCACTTTGCACAACTTCATTTTCATGTAAAAAATACTAAATTGTTAACTTTAGCTCACATTTCGCTTGTTTTGTCTCTTCTTTACCTATCAAAATTTGTATTTTAGACCATCTCACCCGCCTGAAAGCGAAAGAATGCCAACGGTTGTTGCAACCTGTTGGACGGAAAGTACCAAAGAGCTAACAGTTGTTATAAACGCTGGATGAGAAAGTAGAACATTCTCATCGGTTGCTATATCCGTCGGGTAAAAAAGTGAAAGAATGCCAACGGTTGTTATAAACGGCGGATGAGAAAGCGCAAAAGTGCTAACGGTTGTTATAAACGGC
>CAYTJC010000318.1:0-2685 GCA_964437875.1 uncultured Dysgonomonadaceae bacterium | reverse complement strand
CCTTCAACACGATTCCAATTCAAATCATTGGAGTTGATAGGCATATAAGGCAAGAGATCGAAACTGTAGTTTTGCTCACTCACTTTGAAGTGAAAGTTGAACGCGCGAAACTTATCTTCTACTTTCAAGAGTTTGTCTAATTGTAGCTTTGCGGAATATTCTTTGCCCATCTTCAATTCATCGGCATCGGGAATAAAGCGAAGGGTTCTGGAATTTATCCAAACTGTTTTTCCCTTTATGCTTGGTGAAAAAGAGAACAACTTATCTTTCACCTCAGCATTCAGTTCCACTGTTGGCATCTCTTGTGTCAACTCTACTTGAATGTAAGATTGTGGAGAAATCGTGCCATAAGTAAACCCTGAGATGTACTGTACAAAGTCAGGGTCTACCTGTTTTGATTTTTCATTATTGCAGGATACAAATAATACTCCAATTAGTGTTATTAATAATAAGGAGTGAGCTCTTGAAAATATGTTTCGCATAATATAATTGATATAATAATGGTGTGAGAAGATCTACTACTATTGATAAACAAAGTGTATGTCGATTTGTTGCTAATTGCAGGTCAAATAAAAGAGGCGTTTTAGAAATCTAAATAGGGAGAAATTCTCTCAATGTCTTCAGGTGAGAATTCATCCAGCATTGCCAATTGACTGGCTGAAGTGATATCACCAGTTCGTCTGCGCAAATTGACAATTGCTTTGGTCTGCTCATAATTAATATAAGGATGAGCCAGGATCTCTTTGAATTCTAACTGATTGATGTTCAATTTCACACAATGACCTAAACCTATATTGTCCATATTAATGAATGGAACTATGGCGTCAAACACCTCATCTGTAATGCCATACACTTCTTTCAACTGATTGATAGAGATATAGCCTCCCAACATCTTTTGATATTTCACAATACGTGCAGAATAGGCACTACCAATGCCAGGTACCATTTTCCATTGAGCCGTATCGGTCTCGTTTAAAGCAATGGAGTTTGCTTCAGTAAACTTTTTTTGCTTTGTGTATTGAGGGTTTTCTGTGTACTGTTTAGGTTTTCTATTCTCTTCTCTTTTGCTATCATTTTCATGAAGACTTTTCTTTTCCGTCTTCTTGTCAGTCTTGTATTCATTGTTTATTGATACTGTTCTTTTGTCCTCAAGACTCTCTTGCAAGCGTTCGAAAGCAGCAATCAAAGAATCATTTTGAGGAATAGAAATGGGAGAAGTGCTTCTCTTTGATAAAACAACATTGAGCCCAAAGAAGAGCACAATAATCACCATCAAAAGTAGAACAGCAATTTTTTCTGCAGGTGAAAAGTAAAGAAAGTTTTTCCAACGCATACGAATTATGTTAACATAGACCATAAAGATAGAAATAATTCTTTTATCCCACCAAATAAAACAGTAACTTTGACATCATATTTCGCTATTAATGAGCAATTGTACCACTCAGCTATCATATACCTTAAATATGGTTTTAAATTATATTTGGATTGCCTTTTTTCTCATCGCTTTTGTGGTGGCCTTTATCAAACTCATTTTCTTGGGTGACGTTGGCATCTTCACAGAAATAATGAACTCTACATTCGACACTGCTAAGCTCGGTTTCGAAATTTCATTGGGCCTTACTGGGGTTTTATCTCTCTGGCTGGGGGTAATGAAGATTGGTGAACGTGGAGGGATGATTAGCGTTTTCTCGCGTGCTGCGGCTCCACTTTTTTCAAAACTTTTCCCCGATATTCCGAAAGGTCATCCTGCTTCGGCTTCTATACTGATGAATATATCGGCCAATATGTTGGGGCTCGACAATGCAGCTACACCCTTCGGTTTGAAGGCAATGAACCAACTGCAAGAGCTCAATCCCAACAAAGACCAGGCTTCCAACCCAATGATTATGTTTCTTGTGCTGAATGCTTCGGGGCTTACACTCATCCCTATTTCGGTGATGGTCTATAGGGCACAAATGGGAGCTGCCAATCCTTCTGATATCTTTATCCCCATCATGATGGCTACATTTGTTGCAACTATGGTAGGGACATTAGCTGTCTGCATAAAGCAGAAGATAAACATATTCAACAAAGCCATATTAGGTTTCTTTGGCGGACTTGCAGCAATTATTACTCTCACTGTGTTTGCTTTTCAGAGCTTACCACAAGATCAAGTGAACGTAGTTTCAAGTCTTGTAGCCAACATTATTCTGTTTTGTATCATCATTGCTTTTTTAATAAAAGGATTGAGGAGTAAAATAAATGTATTCGATGCTTTTATTGATGGCGCAAAAGAAGGATTTCAGACTGCAGTCAGAATTATTCCTTATCTCATTGCTCTTTTAGTAGGCATTGGAGTTTTCAGGGCCTCGGGCGCAATGGATTTTTTGATGGATGGAATGAAGGCTGTGGTCGGAATATTTGGAGGCGACACACAATGGGTGGATGGAATGCCAACTGCTTTGATGAAACCTCTTAGTGGAAGTGGAGCCAGAGGAATGATGATTGATACCATGAAAGAATTTGGTGCCGACTCTTTTGCTGGCAGATTATCTTCCGTTTTGCAAGGTGCAACAGATACCACTTTCTATATTGTGGCTGTTTACTACGGAGCTGTAAACATTAAAAACTCACGCTATACTGTTCCCTATGCGCTTTTGGCGGATTTGGCAGGCGTTATAGCTGCAATATTTATAAGCTACCTGT
>CAYTJC010000317.1:0-2686 GCA_964437875.1 uncultured Dysgonomonadaceae bacterium | reverse complement strand
AACTTAATGATTATCCAGAGAACTTGTCTATTGCAATTGCTATTGCATTACCTAAGATAAAAGAGAAAGTACATAATAGCATAACTAATCCAAGGATTGATTTTCCGAACATTATTTCTCCTGATATTGACTATTTAGATAAGGACAATACTTCAATTGGTAAAGGAAATATTATATGTAGGGGTTGTTGGTTGAGTTGTAATGTAGCAATAGGTGACTTCAATATATTAAATGTAAATAATTCTATTGGACATGACACTATATTGGGTAATTATAACTCATTAATGCCAAATGTAAATCTATCAGGGGAGATTTCAATCAATGATAGGAACTACTTTGGTGTGGGTGCAATTGTTTTGCAACAAATAAAAATTGGAGTTGATGTAACAGTAGGTGCCAATAGTTTAATTTTAAGAAAAACAAAAGATGGGATGACATATATTGGAAATCCTGCAAAAGTCATGATTTTATAAAACAAGAAAAATGGAAATTGAAAAGTTTATTGAGAATTTTGGCAATCTGTTTGAAGAAACTGATGCGAATGAAATTAAAGCAAATACAGTATTTAAAGATAACGATGAATGGGGTTCATTAATGGTTCTTATGGTTATAGCAATGTGTGATGAAGAATATGCGGTAACTGTGTCAGGTGAAGATATTAAAGATACTATAACTGTTGAAGATTTATATAATCTAGTTAAGGATAGAAAGCAATAAAATTAATATTAAAATGTATAATCCATTCTCTCTTCAAGATAAAACGATTTTAATAACAGGTGCATCATCGGGTATTGGTAAAGCAATCGCTATTGAATGCTCAAAGATGGGAGCTAAAGTTGTAATAACAGGAAGAAATGAAAATCGTTTAAAAGAAACTTATGGCTTATTAGATGGAGAAAATCATCCCAACTATTTTGTAGCTGACCTATCTAATAATGAAGATATTGAAGCATTAACAAAAGCAATGCCAAAGTTGGATGGCTTGGTTAACTGTGCCGGTTTAACACGTATCTTACCATTTCAATTTGCTACCCAGAAAGACTTTAAAGAGATACTAGAGGTAAATTTCTTTGCTCCTACAGAGATGACACGTCTTTTGACAAAGTCAAAAAAAATGAACAAGGATTCATCTATTGTTTTTATATCCTCTGTCTCAGGTGTGTATTGTTCATCTCCTGCATCAAGCATCTATTCAGCATCGAAAGGAGCAGTGAATGGCGTGATTAAGGGAATTGCATTAGATTTGGCTCCTAGAGGAATCAGAGTAAACTCTGTAAACCCAGGAATGATTGATACAGATATATTTTTAGATTCTGTCATCTCAAAAGAACAGCTGGAAGAGGATGCTAAACGCTACCCACTAAAAAGATATGGCAAACCAGAAGAGGTAGCTCATGCTGCGATATATCTTTTGTCGGATGCATCAAGATGGGTAACTGGTTCAAATCTTTTGATTGATGGAGGTTTCACTTTATTATAAAATATGAAAGCATACATAAAAGCAGTAAGTTATTACTTACCCGAAAAAATAATAACCAATGAGGAATTGGTGAAAGAATTCCCTGAGTGGAGCGTAGAAAAAATAGCTGAAAAGGTAGGTATTGATCAACGTCATATAACCGAAGAAGGAGAAACTTCAGCCGATTTAGCAACAAAAGCAGCTGAAAAACTTTTCACAGAAGAAGATGTTGATAAAAACAGTATTGACTTTATATTATTTTGTACACAGAGTCCTGATTACTTTCTCCCTACTTCCGCTTGTGTAATCCAAGATCGATTGGGAGTTCCCATAAGTGCAGGTGCATTAGACTTCAATTTGGGTTGTTCCGGATATGTTTACGGTCTATCATTAGCAAAAGGTCTATTATTAGGCAATGTAGCAAAGAATGTTTTGTTACTTACTGGGGAGACATATTCAAAATTTATCCATGAAAAAGACAAAGGGAATAAAACTATATTTGGAGATGCAGGCTCTGCAACATTAGTATCAAGAGATGGATTTGCTGAAATTGGCAACTTTTCATTAGGAACAGATGGTAAGGGAGCAGAAAATTTGATGGTTAAAACCGGAGGAATGAGATATAGAACCTTAATGAATGATATGAAACTTGACGAAAGTGGTAATCCACAATCATCTGACCATCTCTTTATGAATGGTTCTGAAATATTTAATTTCACCAATGAAATTGTTCCTGTTCTAGTTAAGAATATCTTATTAAAAAATGAATTGGAACAAGAAGAGGTAAGTCTGTATGCTTTTCACCAAGCCAATAAATTTATGCTGAATTACCTTCGGAAGAAAGTAAAAGTAGAGGAAGATAAGTTTTATTACTACTTGAAAGATGTAGGTAATACTGTATCTTCAACTATCCCCATATTACTAACCGAAGCAAAAAAGGAAAATAGATTGAAAGGAAACGTGATGCTTGCAGGATTTGGTGTTGGGTATTCATGGGGAGGCACTATATTGAAAATAGATAAATAGTTGAAAAGAAAAAGTGCACTAGTAGCACTGTTTTTCACAGAGGAATTCACAGAGTAACACTGTGACAAACTCTGAGAAACTCCGTGACCAATCTGATTGGTGCAGGATCGGTAGTAACGAAGGATATACCGGATGATATGCTGGCAGTGGGGAATAGGTGTAGGATAATAAAAGAAATCAATAAGGAATAGAACACGGATG
>CAYTJC010000316.1:0-2703 GCA_964437875.1 uncultured Dysgonomonadaceae bacterium | reverse complement strand
ATTGGAAATGCCGATCTCATTCACTCTGATATAATTCCACCTCAAATACAATATACAGCATTGGGACATTTACACAGGTATCAGAATGTGGGAACAGATGAGCAACCCGTGGTTTATTCGGGCAGTCCGCTTGCATACTCGTTCTCCGAAGCCAGACAGCAGAAGTATGTAAACATTATAGAGGCTAAACCTGGTGAGGAAGTTCAATTGGAACGATTCCCACTAAAGTCAGGAAAACAATTGGTGTGCAAAAGATTCGATAGCATAGATACAGCTGATGAGTGGCTTACCGAGAACCAAAACACGTTGGTGGAAATCACCATAGAGAGTGATGACTTCCTCAAATCGGACGATTTGAAACGCTTGCGTAATGCACATCATGAAATTGTGCATATTATCCCCATTGTTAGCAACGATACTATTTTAGATTCGAATACCAAACATGTAAACCTGAACCAGGATATAACAGCACTATTCTCCGATTATTTCAAATCGGAAAAGGGACAAAGTCCCAATCAAGAGATTATCGATTTATTCAAAGAAGTTATCAATCACAGATCATGATTCCAATACAATTGAGCTTAGAGGGGATTTATTCCTATCAGACAAGACAGACCATAGATTTTACAGAGCTTACCAATGGTGGTCTGTTCGGTATATTTGGTGCAGTAGCTTCGGGCAAATCCACCATATTAGAGGCTATTTCATTTGCATTATATGGAGAGTCTGATCGCATGGGAGGCAGTAGTAGGAACTACAACATGATGAATTTGAAGTCGGACAGAATGTATGTTGAGTTTGATTTTTTGAACTTTGAGAATAAGAAATATCGGGTTGTAAGAGAATACAGAAGAAACAGCAAAGACTTTGAAAAAGTGCTACACAATGGCACAACTTTCTATGAATGGAAAGACGAAGAATGGTTGCCATTAGATCATTCAAGTGCTGAGACAATAATTGGGCTGAGTGCAGAAAACTTTAAACGCACCATCATTATTCCACAAGGTAAGTTCAAAGAGTTTATTGAATTGGGTGGGAAAGACCGCACCTCAATGATGAAAGAGATATTTAATCTGCATCATTTTGATTTGTATGGCAATGTAAGATCGATACACAATGACAATGAGAGCAAATTAAATATATTGGAAGGAAAGCTATCGGGCTACGAAGACATTTCGGAAGAAGCAATAGCTGAAAAGTCTAAACTATATGCAGAGCAAAAAACAGTTTTCGACAACCATCAAACCCAACACACAAAGCTGAGTGAAGCGTTTGATCAGTTGAAACAATTAAACATAGATTTCGACAATCTGCAAAAACTTCAAGTGAAGCTTAGTGCTGAAGAGACAAACAAAACGAAAATTGAAAAGAATGAAAAGTCGCTACAACTGTATGTGAAGACACATCAACTATTTGATGAGAATTTGAGATTGAGGAGACAACTCTGCCAAAAAATAGCGAACGAGAAAGGGGAGCTAAGCAATAAAACAAAAGAACTGACAACCAATGAAGAGAGATTGGACGAAATAATTGAAAAGATCGCAGAGCTAAAACCCTTTATTGAGGCTATTGAGAGAAAGAAACAAAAAGTATCAGACTTAGAGCATATCAGTCAAATACTCACCTACACAACAGCTATAAAAAAAGGAGAGAGCCGAACTGTCAAAGGAAGAACTGTAGTAGAACAACTATCAAAAGAGGTTGCGTTATATACAAAGAAAATGAGTGAGACAGATATCGCTATTGAAGCCATCAAAAGTAAATTGATAGATGCTAAAACACTAACTTCTGTAGAAGTTTGGTTCTCTGCTCATAATGCTTTAACCAAGCAAGCTCTTGACAAGAGAAGCAAGCTTGAGTATATAACCGACCAGATTGCTGCAACAGATGAGAAGTTCCTATCGCTAAGCTATTCTAAAGAGAATTGGAAAGAGACAATTGAAGAACAAAGTAGAGAAGCGAACAAACAGCTTGCTGAAGCAAACAAACAGAAGACACAACTGGAAGTGAAGCAACAGATTTCACATTTTGCAAACGAAATTCGCGAAGGCTCTGCCTGTCCTCTTTGTGGCTCATTAGAACATCCTCAAGTGATAGAGACGGAAGATGTAAGTAGTGAAATACTTGCGAATCAAACACAGCTAAAAACGCTTGAACTACAAGTAAAAGTGATTGCTGATGCCAATCTACAATTGATTCGCCTGCAAGAATCAAAAAATAGCTTGACGAAAAACAAAAAGGATTTAGAAACAGAGCTAAAAAAGATGGAGGAGGAAAAAGAACAACATCTTTCCCTCTTTGTATGGAAAAACTTTTCACCTTCTGATGAAGCAGCTTTCAAAACTGAGAAAATTGCCAATGATAAATCGGTACTTGAGAAAGAAGAGCTTGAAAAGAATCAAAAAGAGAATCGATCTCAATTGGAGAAAACAAGTAAAGAATTAATGGCAGCAAATGAGTTGCTTGCTAAAATAGAAGACGAGAATAAATACAACGAAACACTTATAGTTGCAAACAGCAATAAAATTAAGTTACTCCAACTTGCTGACTTCAAACATCTAACAGCAGAAGAAGTTCATAAGACAATGGTTGAAAAAGAATTGCTCATAAAAAAGAAACAAGAGGAACATACAGCATTAGAAACCCAAAAGAATAAACTGCTACAAACAATATCAGCTCAAAAAGCAACAATAGAAGCTATTG
>CAYTJC010000315.1:0-2706 GCA_964437875.1 uncultured Dysgonomonadaceae bacterium | reverse complement strand
CCAGTAACGATTGACAATATACCTGATTTATTAAATCAAGAAGGCACAGATATACGCATTACCAATCCACAAATCTATGTGTCTATCAACAATCCGTTGTACACCGAATATCAATTGAATGCTAAGGCTGGTATAGAACTAACTCCGATGCCAAAAAGTGATCTTCCCTTTGAGGTAAAGCTCACTTTTGACGAAAAGGTGAATCAATTCTGCCTGTCGCCTCTACAACCCGATAATATGTATGTTGCAGGCTCTACCTATATACCGTTTAGCAATTTGGGCAATATTCTGAGCGGAGACAAGCTACCTAGTAAAATTAACATTGAAATCAGCCATCCTGAAGTGCCTCAACAAACTGTGAACAATTTCCTTTTAGGACAAAACTTAGGAGCCGTGAAAGGAAGTTACGTCTTCTATGCACCTCTAGCCTTGACAGACAAGGCACAAATACACTATACAGACACTTTGGATGGCTGGAGCGACGAAGAATTGGATAGACTAGAAGTAGATTACCTAGATATTGAAGCTAAAGTACAGTCGAATATTCCATTCGGATTCAAAGCTACTGCTTATCCTATAGATAAGAATGGTGATTATCTGACTAAAAACGGACAACCCATTGAAGCTGTCTTGCAATCTGTTGGGACAGATGGAAAAACTAATGATATACTACCACCACTAGCCAACACCTCCGTTTTTATTAAAATGGAAGGCCCATTGAAAGGTATTGATGGCATTATATTGAAAGCCATACTTCACGGCGATGAGGGCAATCGCCCTTTAATGCCTAATCAAAATATACAATTAACAGATATACAGCTGAAAGTAACGGGAGAGTATATCAACGAATTTTAAACTGCTTAATAATAGACCTAAAATATGAATTCCACCATAAAATCAATCTTTGTCCTCTCTGCTTGGATTCTGTCTGCTGTCTTTGCTATGGCACAAAGCTCACAAACTGGATACTTCACAGAGAGTTATCTTTACCGCCACACCATGAACCCTGCCATGGCCAATAATAAAAATTATTTTTCAGTGCCAGCATTAGGAAATGCCAATTTCTCGTTCCAAGGCAATCTGGCCTTGAGCGATGTGTTGTATCAAGTAAATGGAAAGACAGCCACCTTTATGCACCCCAACTTGAGTAGTGCTGAAGTATTGAAAAATATTAAAGATAAAAACCAACTTGGAGTAAATGCTAACTTGCAAATTCTAGCTATGGGCTTCAAAGCTTTCAATGGATACAACACCATCGGCATTAACGTGCGTAGTAATATGCACCTTACTTTGCCTGGCGAACTATTCCGTTTAGCCAAAGAGGGAGTTGCAAATAAAACCTACGACATCAGCGACTTTAACACTCATGCAGACGCATATGCTGAGATATCATTGGGACATTCTCATCAAATAAATGAAAAGCTTCATCTAGGAGCAACATTCAAGGTCTTGATAGGAGGAGGCAATATAGATGCACAATTCAACAAAGCTCAATTAGCCCTAGGTGAAAATGAATGGACAGTTACTTCCGATGCACTAATAGAAGCACAGATGAAAGGATTGACCTACAAAACCGACATCAATGAAAAAACTAACAATCGCTACGTGAGCGGTGCAGATATTGATGGAGCAGGTATAAATGGAAGTGGCTTTGCAATTGACCTAGGTGCTGTTTATCAACTAAATGATGATTGGAGACTGAGTGCCTCCATTCTCGATTTGGGATTTATCAATTGGAAAAATAACATGTTGGCTACTACCAACGGCGAAAAAACATTTTCTACTGATGACTATATATTTAATGTGGACGACGACGAAACTAACAACTTTGACGATGAGCTAGACCGTATAAGCAATGGCCTCAGTGCGCTATACGAGTTGGAAGACAAGGGCGATCAGGGCTCTGTATCAAAAGGTATTGGAACAACGATCAATTTAGGTGCATCATATTCCCTACCTGCGTATCAAAAACTCACCATCGGGCTCCTAAACACTAACCACATACAAGAAAACTTCAACTGGACTGATGTACGTGCTTCTGTCAACTGGACGCCTTATAGCTTTTTATCGGCCAGTTTAAGCACAGCCTATGGAACTTTTGGTGGCTCCTTCGGTTGGATGTTAAATCTACATCCAAAAGGGTTTAATCTATATTTGGCAATGGACCAAATTACTGGGAGTCTTACCAAGCAATATGTCCCCCTTTCGGGAGCTGGCACTTTCCATGTTGGTTTGAATATTCCATTTTAATATAAGCCTATATCATATCACTTTTATCAGACAATAACATCAACTATTTGAGAACGGAAATAATCTGCAGTTGAGCAGAGTTTCTATATCTTAATTCCAAGTCCATATACAAAAAACAAAGGAATCAATCACTAAGATCAATTCCTTTGTCATAATATTCACCAGATATATTTATATCAGCTTATAGCAACCATGGATCGTTCTCAGGTTCTATATAGTCGTGCTCATTAGTGTGAATCTCTCTTCCCGGACATGCTGGATCTGTTGGGATATTTAGCTCTGGATGCATGTTGTTTGCCTTTTTCAGATTTGCTTGAGAGTCTGCCTTTGGCAATTTCAAATCTACATCGTCAATTGAGATATTCATTGACTCTGCTACACCTTTACCATACGCTGAATCGGCCATATAGCAATGATATATATGTCTGTGCTTAATCTGAAGCGTAGAGTCGCCCA
>CAYTJC010000314.1:0-2719 GCA_964437875.1 uncultured Dysgonomonadaceae bacterium | reverse complement strand
CATCAAAACTTGAAATCCAACGTATTGTGCGCACAGGATTAGATATGCTTCGAAAAGAAGTTGAATAATACAATAATATAATTCATCTATTTTAAATATACAACATTGAAAGCTTTAAGAAATTATATCGACAAAATAAAGCCTCATTTTGAGAAAGGGGGAAAGCTAGAAAAGCTTCATTCTGTTTTTGACGGATTTGAAACATTTCTATTTGTTCCAAACCTTACCTCCAGATCAGGTGTACACATGCACGATGCCAGAGACTCAAAACGCACAATGATTATTGTGGTTTTAGCATTAGTACCTGCACTATTATTTGGTATGTACAATGTGGGTTATCAACACAATTTGGCATTAGGAACAGATCCTGGCTTTTGGCAAACATTCTTGTTTGGTCTTTTAGCCTTTTTGCCACAACTAATTGTATCTTATGCAGTAGGGTTGGGTATAGAGTTTGTTGCTGCTCAAATTAAAAGAGAAGAAATTGCTGAGGGATTCCTTGTGAGTGGAATACTCATACCTATGGTTATGCCCATAGATACTCCTCTTTGGATGATTGCTGTAGCTACAGCTTTTGCAGTAGTTTTTGCAAAAGAGGTGTTTGGTGGTACAGGATACAATGTGTTTAATGTTGCTTTAGTAGCAAGAGCCTTTTTGTTTTTTGCTTATCCGTCTCACATGTCGGGCGACAATGTATTTGTTCGCACTGCAGGTTCGTTTGGGCTTGGAAGCCCTCAGATGGTTGACGGTTTAGCGCAAACTGTTGATGGATACTCTGGTGCTACTATGTTAGGTCAATTGGCCATAACAGAATCTCCAACTTTTTCAACTTCGCTGTTCACTAGCATTAATGAGGGATCTGTATCTTTAATGGATATGTTCTTAGGTTTTATTCCTGGTTCAGTGGGTGAGGTTTCCACTTTAGCTATTCTTATTGGTGCTGTTATTTTGATAGTTACTGGTGTAGGTAGTTGGAAAACGATGCTTTCGGTATTCGTTGGTGGTGGAGCAACTGTATTATTGATTAATCAATTTGCATCAAATGCTGTAATGGGAATGCCGCCTCTATATCATTTCGTATTAGGCGGATTTGCTTTTGGAGCAGTATTTATGGCAACCGATCCAGTGACATCATCCAGAACCGAGACAGGTAAATGGATATATGGGTTCTTGATAGGGGCATTGGCTGTTGCCATACGTGTCTTTAATCCAGGATATCCAGAGGGAATGATGTTAGCCATATTATTTATGAATGCTTTTGCACCTCTCATCGACTTTTATGTAGTGGATGGTAATATCAAAAAACGCTTGAAGAGAAAAGCAATTACAAATCATGAAAGGGTATAAACAATGAATACAGAAAATAGTACATATACAATTATCTATGCCGTAGTAATGGTACTTCTAGTAGCGCTTGGACTATCGTTTACACACCAAGCACTTAGTGGAAGACAAAAGAAGAATGTTGAAATAGATAAAATGCAACAAATATTACGCTCACTGAAGATTGAAGCTTCTACTGAAGAGGCTGAAACTATATTTAATGATCTTATAAGCGATGCTTATTTGATAGATATTGAGTCAGGAGTAAAAAAAGAATCAAGTGCTGGAGTACTTCCAACAGATTCTGCTTTTGTTGTGAATGTTGCTAATCGCGAAGGCTTTCCAGTTTACGAAGCCGAAATTGATGGAAGCAAGAAACTCATTATACCGATGAATGGCAAAGGTCTTTGGGGTCCTATTTGGGGCTACTTAGCACTTGAGTCAGATGCTAGCACGGTTTATGGTGTTGACTTTGGTCACGACTCTGAAACCCCAGGGTTAGGAGCGGAAATAACACATGAACCTTTTAGAAAACAGTTTGAAGGTAAAGAATTATTCAAAAGTGGTGAATTTAAATCCATCGCTGTTGTAAAGAAAGGGAAAGTTGTTTCGGGTAAAGATTATGTTGATGGCATTTCAGGTGGCACTATCACTAGTAAAGGTGTAGACGATATGTTATATGATAGCGTTGGTGATTACAAGAAATTCTTAGAGAACTTAAATAGCTCTAAATAAAATATAGACGAAAATATGGCATTTTTGAATAGTAAAACAAAAGCGGTGTTGATAGGGCCGCTTAATAAAAACAACCCTGTTATAATTCAGGTATTAGGTATCTGTTCTGCTTTAGCAGTAACATCAAAACTTGAACCTTCTTTGGTAATGGCCATAGCAGTGGTGGTAGTTGCAGCTTTTGCAAACGTTATTATCTCCATGCTGCGAAACACCATACCTAATAGAATACGTATTATTGTACAACTAGTTGTAGTAGCCGCATTGGTTACTATAGTGAGTGAAGTGCTAAAAGCTTATGTTTATGATGTAAATAAGCAGCTTTCAGTATTTGTGGGTCTTATTGTAACCAATTGTATTTTGATGGGACGACTAGAAGCTTTTGCTTTAGGAAATGGACCTTGGCCATCTTTTTTAGATGGAGTGGGTAATGGACTAGGCTATGGATGGATTCTCGTTGTTGTAGGTTTCTTTCGCGAGCTTTTAGGTAGCGGAACTTTGTTTGATATCCCTGTTATTCCACAAGCACTATACGATATTGGATATGAGAATAATGGCCTTATGATTCTTCCCCCTATGGCGTTGATAGTAGTTGCTGCTATTATTTGGGTACACAGACATCTCAATAAAGAACTACAGGAAGAAACAAATTAATGTTTAAGAC
>CAYTJC010000313.1:0-2738 GCA_964437875.1 uncultured Dysgonomonadaceae bacterium | reverse complement strand
AATGGCATTCTTTTTTATAATAATATTTTAATTAACTTTGAAGAGAATAATCAATCCGTTTTCATCTATTTCATAAAAACTTAAATTATGGCTTATATCTTTACAACAGACGACAAGGAACAATTAAGAAAGAAAGGAATTTCTGAAGAAAGAATTGAAGAGCAATTGCAGTATTTCGAAAAAGGTTATCCAGCACTTAATATTAAGAAGCCTGCTTCAATTGGCGAAGGCATACTGAAACTTGATAATCTTACTAAAAATAAGTTTGTGTTGAAGTGGGAGGATTATTTGAAGGGCGATAAAAAAGTGACAAAGTTTGTTCCTGCTTCTGGAGCAGCAACGAGAATGTTTAAAGACCTTTATGCTTTTCTTGAGCAAGAGGATGATGTGCCTACAACAGATTTTGAGAAAGACTTCTTCAACAATATTCAATCGTTCGCTTTTTATGATGAGTTGAATAAAGTGTGCCAAAACATGCACAAAAAAACAATAGTGCAACTTTTGTCAGACGGCAAGTATAAAGAAGTAGTAACATCGCTTTTGAGCGAAGAGGGACTCAACTATGGAGAGTTGCCCAAAGGACTATTGTTGTTTCATAGCTACTCAGATGAGAAAAGAACACCCATGGAGGAGCATCTTGTAGAAGGTACAATGTATGCAAAAGGTGCAGACAATAAAGTAAATGTGCATTTTACAATATCTCCGCAACACGATGAGTTGTTTAAGGATTTGTTAGATAAAGAAAAAGATAAATTAGAGGAGCGTTTGAATGCTCAATTCGATGTATCGTTCAGCATTCAGAAACCTTCTACGGATACTATTGCTGTGGATATGGATAACAAACCTTTTATAGATGAGGGTGCATTGCTTTTCCGACCAGGAGGACATGGTGCACTTATTGAGAATTTGAATGATTTGGAGTCTGATATTGTTTTTGTAAAAAATATCGACAATGTAGTGCCAGACAACTTTAAGGAGAGCGATATATTGCATAAAAAGATATTGGCAGGTGTGTTGATAGATACGCAGAAAAAGATATTTAGCTATTTAGATAAGTTAGATTCGGGTAAATATCTTTTGGATGATCTTGCAGAGATAGAGCTTTTTATGCGAAAAGAATTGTTTATCACTTTCGGTGTTTTGGCTGAAAAGTCTAAAGAGCAGCTTGCACAATATATGTTTAACAAGCTAAACCGCCCAATAAGAGTTTGTGGTATGGTGCTTAATGAGGGCGAACCTGGTGGAGGTCCGTTTATTGTTGAAAACAAAGATGGTAGTTATTCTCCACATATATTGGAGGGGTCGCAAATTGATGATAAAACAGCTGCTAGCTTTGGAGATAAAGCAACACATTTTAATCCTGTAGATTTGGTTTGTGCTATTAAGGACAGAAATGGAAAGAAATTTGATTTGCTTAAGTATGTTGATAAAGATACTGGGTTTATCTCTTCTAAAAGTAAAGATGGAAAACCATTAAAGGCGCTTGAGCTACCTGGTTTGTGGAATGGTGCTATGAGTGATTGGAACACCATTTTTGTTGAGGTGCCAATTGACACTTTCAATCCTGTAAAAACCGTGAATGACTTGTTGCGCAACGAGCATCAGTAAACAAATTGGTGAGATGTGAAAAAGAATTTTAGAACGCTGTTAGAAGTACTTTTGAAAGAGCTTTGAACAGCGTTTATTTTTGTTTTTGTGCATGTTCGTTAGCTATAGATGCAAGATATTTTTTTCAAGACTGCCATTTTGTCGCATCTGGGTATCTTGTGCGTTCTTTTTGCAAACAACTTAGATGTTTTTGAGTTGATTTCTCATTATACGTAAGTATTAACACGAAAAAAGAAGAAAAATGTTGAGCTTTTTATCTGTTTTGAGTATTTATTTGTAACTTCGTGTTACACATATAACAACAAATGAATCTTGCATGTATGAGCAAGTTTTTCTATTTATATTAATATGAGCGAAGAGAATAAAATATTAGATGATAATCAAATGATTGAAGATGAGTTTCAAGCTCTTCTCAATGATTATCTTTCGTCTAACCATCGTAAAAAGGTTGATGTTATAACAAAAGCATTTAATCTTGCTTATGAAGCCCATAAAGGGTCTCGTCGCCGTTCTGGCGAACCATATATAATGCACCCTCTTGCGGTAGCTCGTATTGTGTCTAGAGAAATTGGATTGGGCTCAACTTCAATTTCTGCGGCATTGCTTCACGATGTGGTTGAAGATACAGATTATTCTGTCGAAGATATAGAAATGATTTTTGGCGAGAGAGTTGCGCGCATTGTTGATGGGCTCACTAAAATATCGAGTGGTATGTTTGGAGCTAATGTGTCTGCACAGGCCGAAAATTTTAGGAAGTTGTTGCTCACCATGTCAAACGATATACGGGTAATACTTATTAAAATAGCAGACAGATTGCACAATATGCGCACTTTGTCGTCGATGGCTCCTGCCAAACAATATAAAATTACTGGTGAAACAAATTTTATTTATGCTCCATTAGCGCATCGCTTAGGATTGTTTGCTATTAAGACAGAGTTGGAGGAGCTCTGCTTTAAATATGAGCATCCTAAAACATTTGAAGAGATTACTGCTAAAATTAAAGAAACAGCAGCCGATAGAAATCAGATATATGAGAATTTTGCAAAACCTGTAAAGGTAGAGCTAAACAAAATGGACATTGAGTATGAGATGAGGGCTCGTGTTAAATCTGTCTATTCTATCTGGAATAA
>CAYTJC010000312.1:0-2740 GCA_964437875.1 uncultured Dysgonomonadaceae bacterium | reverse complement strand
GGATTTTCGTCTTCATTTTCATCGTTTCAACTTTTGAAGGATTAAGTTATTATGATTTAGTCTTATGAGTTAAGTGTATTACTTACAAAGATAAAGTAATTTTAGAATAAAGAACAAGGAAGTCTTACAGAAATGATGAAATAGTTGTGTGAGAATTGAATATTAGTCGTTTGCCTTTTAATAGGCTTGAAACTATCATAATAAGGTAGGTTGATTAGTTGTTTCATTGGATGTTACTAAGTCCACCACGTTTTTCAAACGAACATCAAAAGGAATAACTTTTGCTCGCGCGCTTTTGTAAAGCGTGTGTCGCGAAGCGAAATCCTTCTTTGCCTACGGCAGATACGAGTTACAAACTCGCACCAGCGGTGAGATTCGTTTAAGTTATATAGTAGGTCCAAACACAAATGCAAAACAAGGTTTTTTGGAATACATTTATCTGAAAAGTTTATGTGCAAACATATCTCATAGCTGTTTGTTATAATGAGTGAGAAACACTATAAAAAACTACAGACATGAAAACTGAAGATAAACCTTCTAACAAGAAGAGTGAAAAAAGTAAAGAAGATCATGTAAATCAGAATGTATATGACTTCAATCCATCGCAGTTTACTACTGAGGAGGAGTTGGAAATAATAAAGAAGAAAAAAGAGAAGGCGAAGAGAAAAGATGACGAAAGCTAAAAGCTCTTGCTAGCGCAAGTATCTGACTTGTGCTTACTATCGTCAGAGGCACAAGTCTGGGACTTGCGCCAGCCAAGGCTAAATTGAATTAGTCATAACTTCTTATTACGGCACTCCATTATAAGGTAAGCTGGTGTTTGGCTTTGCATCATCTATTGAGATAATACTATCAACAATAAACTGTGTGAAACCACGCCACGGGATGGCAGCAAAGTACTCTTTGTAATGTAGCTGAACGTTTTTACCACTGGCTAGCATTAATTCTTCTGCAATCTTCTTGTCAGCAACCGAAAATTCAAATTGATTGGATTGAAATCCTTCAGGTTTGTCAGCCCTAAATCCGCTTTGAATCAACTTCCCCTCATATGTTTTAAAAACCACTCCTTTCTTAACTAAATAGTTTAATTCTCCAGATTTTACGCCAGTGCCAAAAACGAAGTAATACCTCACGAAGACAAATACTCCGAGTGCAAGAATTAAGAACAGAACAATGTATCTTTTCACTTTGGTTTTTCTTTTTGGTGACTTATACTTTTTCATGATGAAATATGTTTTGATAATGCGGTGAAGAAAATTGGAATATCTTTCTGTATAAACATGCAGAACATGAAAGTGTTTTCGTGTATGTGCATTATTGTAAACAGAGTTAGCAATTGCTCTCTCGCTCTTGCTAGTGCAAGTCTCCAACTTGTGCTTACTATCGTCAGAGGTGGAAGTCTGGGACTTGCGCCAGCGAACTATTGCTGTTTGTTACAAGTTTAACTGCACGATTATCTATTCGTTCTTCAAAAAACTAAACTTCATTATCATATTCTCCCAAAAAATATGTAGTTTTGTCTATTGAGAGCTTATTGGCAACTGTATTCTTCTACCCGAAAAGTGCTGACAATAATTCAATCACACAAATTTTGAAATTTATATTTCATCAATCTATAATTATTTTAAATAGCAAATCATGAATAAATTCTTTTTGGTAGCAAGTATGCTACTGGTATCGCTTTTTATGCAAGCGCAAAACGATACAGAAGGTTATATCTTTACGGTTGTAAAAGAAAGCCCTATTACCAGTATTAAAAATCAAGCCAACTCGGGTACTTGTTGGAGCTTTGCGGGTGTTAGTTTTCTGGAGTCAGAACTAATGCGGATGGGCAAGGGGACACACGACTTGTCTGAAATGTACATTGTACGTCGTAACTACGAAGACCAAGCAAAGAAATATGCTCGTTTGCATGGAAGCCTTAACTTCTCAGCTGGTGGTTCGTTTGCCGATGTTGTTGAAACAATTGATGACTATGGTGTTATTCCAATAAGTGAATATCAAGGACTCATGTATGGAGAAGAGAACCATAAACACGGCGAAATAGACCATCTGTTGAAAGGGTATATGGATGCGGTTATAGAGAACAAAAATAAAACTTTGTCACCTGTATGGTTCAAAGGTTATACGGGTATCTTAGATGCTTATTTTGGGGAAGTACCTGCAAACTTTACACAAGAGGGCAAATCGTACACACCTCAAAGTTATGCTGCTGAATTGGGTTTGAAATCTGACAACTATATCTCATTGAGTTCTTTTACTCACCACGATTTCTACACAACATTCCCCATAGAAGTGCCTGATAACTGGCGCTGGGCTCACTCATACAACTTGCCATTGGACGACTTTATTGAAGCAATGGATCATGCTCTTATGAACGGATACACAATTGCATGGGCAACTGATGTGAGCGAAGTTGGTTTCTCACGTAGTGGTATAGCAACAGTTCCCGATTTGGATTCATCTGAAAATGCAGGAAGCGACCAAGCTCATTGGTTAGGCTTGAGTGCTAACGAAAGATCGAATGAGGTTCGCAGTAAGATTGGAAAAGAAATTCTAAAGGAGAAAACAATCACGCAAGAAGCGCGTCAACTAGGTTACGATAACTATCAAACTACTGACGATCATGGTATGCATATTTATGGTATTGCCAAAGACCAACAGGGCAATAAGTATTATATGGTGAAGAACTCATGGGGCGAAACTGGTCCATACAACGGTT
Source organism: uncultured Dysgonomonadaceae bacterium (assembly GCA_964437875.1). Classification (GTDB taxonomy): domain Bacteria; phylum Bacteroidota; class Bacteroidia; order Bacteroidales; family Dysgonomonadaceae; genus UBA2632. The sequence goes on along the minus strand of CAYTJC010000312.1, from coordinate 18 downwards.
TGTGGTATGCTTCTGAAG
>CAYTJC010000311.1:0-2749 GCA_964437875.1 uncultured Dysgonomonadaceae bacterium | reverse complement strand
AAACAGAAGATGCTACTATTGCTGATATTGCTGTTGCAACCAACTCTGGTCAAATCAAAACTGGTTCGGCAAGCCGTTCAGACCGTATGGCCAAATACAACCAATTGCTTCGCATTGAAGAAGAATTGGGCGAGCGTGCAGTGTATGGTTACAAAAAAGTGAAATAAGAAAAGAAATACTATTTCTATATATAAAAATAGCAATCCGAAAGGGTTGCTATTTTTTTTGGTTTATACTTCCAGAATATATTATTGCTACGGTCTGTTTGTCTCATTTTGTTGGTATAATTGTTTTTAAACATTTTGTAGGCCTACAAAATGTTTAAAACAGTTGAAACTTGCATCCACGGCCTACAAAATGATTGAAATTGCATAATCTTCGTTTTGTTACCAATTTCTTAGTTATTTATCCCATAAATATTCAATTTTAGCGGAAAGATTCTTTTTGCATCAATTGTTTTTTCAATCTTTGCCCGCTTTTTTTCCTTTCACGCTTTTTTTCTTCAATAGTTGTCGTAAAATGAGTCTTTTTAGCGATTCAAAACATTTCCACGGCAGTAGATTGCGTTTTCAACAGTTGAACGTCGGATTGTAGGCCTACAATTTGATTTCTATCTATTATTTGACCCATCTTGGAGTGAATTGTAAAAAATAACCGTCTATTATTTACAATTTGATATTTGTTCTTCCATGTAAACAATGTGAGTGTAGGACAAAAATGCTTGCCCGACAAGAAATCACTTATGATGTTCTAATCACAAAGGCTTCGACAGTCTCAGTCTCCTATATGTTTTGAAGACACTAAGTATTAAACCGAGCCATGCATTACTATAAGCTGCAACAAATATGTTCCTGCTCCGCACAAATACCCTATCAGTGCTAATAGTGATATCCTTTTTAAATACCACATAAATGAGATGCGCTCTATCCCCATCAATATTACGCCAGCAGCCGAGCCAATAAGCAAAATGCTACCTCCTGTGCCCACACAATAGGCTATAAAATGCCAGAAGTTGCCATCCACCACAAAGTTTTGCAAGTATTCAGGATTGGTAGCTGAGGCAAGCATTGCTTCTGTGGCAATAGGATACATGCCCATTGTTCCTGCAAGCAGTGGCACATTGTCAAAGATAGACGACATAATACCAATAGTAATGGATTGTGCATAAATATTGGGCAGGTGAGCTGTCATAAATCCTGAAAGACTCACCAATACTCCTGCTCTTGCCAATGCATCTACGGCCAATAGAATACCCAAAAAGAACATCAAGGTGGAAATATCTAATCGTTGGAATATGCGCGCTACCCGCACTTTAATATCCTCACTCATGTTCTTTTTATGATTGTACATTATTTCGGTATATATCCACAAAATGCTCACACCCAGCAGAACCCCTACAAATGGCGGTAACCCTGTAACTGTTTTAAACACAGGTGCAAGAATAAGTATGGAGATGCCAGATACAAACACGATGAAACGGTTGAGTGGAGTGAGATAATAGTTGAGAGATTTTGGATCTTCCCAATAATGTTCGTTGGGGCTGGCGGGCAGTTTTCCCTTCAGCCAGTACTGTGCAATGAAAAGAGGAACAATCAGTGACACCAAACTTGGTAAAAAGAGACTTTTCACAATCGCAAGGCTGGTAATGTTTCCTTTCACCCACAACATAATGGTGGTGATATCTCCAATAGGCGACCATGCACCACCACTATTAGCAGCCAGTACAATCATACTACAGAAAATCCAACGTTCTCTGGTGTCTTTCACAATTTTGCGAATCAACATAATCATCACAATGGTAGTGGTGAGGTTGTCAAGCACTGCCGACAAAAAGAAGGTCATAATTGCCACCAACCACAGCAATTTTCTACGTTTGCGCGTCACAATCCAATTGGTGATAAAATTGAATCCACCATGCACATCAATCACCTCTACCACAGTCATAGCACCCGTAAGGAAAAGTAATGTTTCTGATATATCGCCTATAGTTTCCAACAGTTGATAATTCACTACAAAACTACGCACTTGTTCTTTGAAGGGTAGTTGTTTCAGTGCATCGTTATGGAATAAGAAGTCGGTGAAGCTCTCTGTGGAAACAGTTTGCACAATAGAAGGTGCAAGATATATGTAAATTACCCACAAAAGCATACCTATCAACAGGGCCACACTGGCCTTATTGATTTTTATTGTGTGTTCCATGGCTATGGATAGGTAGCCCACGAGGAACACCACAATCATTAAATAAATCATACCTAATTCTATTTTTTAGAGGGACAAAGGTAGGAAAAGATATAAACCGATGGATGAATATTGAAATAAAATAGATGTTATTTATGAACCATATATAAAGAATGTTGTTAAATGAGGTAATAAACAATCCACGTATTGGTTTTTTTATTAGATTTGTAGCATTATAACAGCAAAATGAATACTTTACTTTCAAATAGATATTGGTGGCGCATCTTACAACTCATTCAGTCGTAAGGAAAGCCAGCTATATGCATATATAAAAGAATATAATAAATATATATAAAAGCCTGTCGCACCTGCGATAGGCTTTTTTTATTTTCAGACCACTCAAAACCAACAAAATTATGATAAACTATTTAGTAAACGAATCAGGATTCTATGGAAACTATGGCGGCGCTTATATCCCCGAAATCTTACATCGCTGTGTCACCGATTTGCAAAAAGAGAGTTCGATCAATTATTGCGTGACTATGTGGGAAGACCCTCGCCTCTCTATCTA
>CAYTJC010000310.1:0-2759 GCA_964437875.1 uncultured Dysgonomonadaceae bacterium | reverse complement strand
CTTGCTCAATTAATGCTTCTTTATTTTGAGATTCGGCAAACTTTTGATAATCATTATCAATTATTGCCTCTGCAATATACATATCGTACATTACATTTTCCATCTTTTTTCGAGAGAGAACTTCACTCGGACGGTTCTGACAGGAAAAAACCATCATTGTAAAAATCAACAACAAAAGATATTTGAATAGATTATCCATTCATTTTGTTTAATGCCTTTTGCTTCTCTTTCTCTGTTTGCAGTGAGTGTGACAATGTTTTACGATAAAACAGAAGCAACAGTGCCACTCCTACTGAGATAGATGCATCGGCTAAATTAAAAATAAAGCGGAAGAACAATATTTCTGTTCCTCCCAAAAAAGGGACCCAATTGGGTAGGGTTGTTTCTATAATAGGGAAATAGAGCATATCTACTACTTTCCCATGGAGCCAAGATGAGTATCCTTCGCCAATGGGAACAAAGTGTGCTACATGACCTGGATAACTTGCAGTGAATATCTCTCCATAAAACACACTATCAAGAATGTTGCCAAAAGCTCCAGCCAAAACCATAGATATACAAATGATGAATCCAATCTTGTACTCTTTTCTAATGATATTGGCCAGATATACTCCAATAAAAACAACTGCAATAATCCTAAATGTTGAAAGGAATATCTTGCCAATAGCTTCAATGCCAAAAGCCATACCATTGTTTTCAACAAAATAGATTTTAAACCATTTTGTAATCTCAATTGAATCATACAAAGCCATGTTTGTTTTGACCCATATCTTAGAGATTTGGTCTAACAACAAAATCAATATTATTACAAGAACAGCTACAAGTCCCTTAGGGATTTTTTCTCTCATAAGTTTATTAAAAAGTTCAGGTAATAACTATCTTCTTGTTTGTCCTTCTTTTGCTTCAATGCTTAGTGTAGCATGTGGTACTGCACGAAGTCGTTCTTTAGGAATCAGCTTGCCTGTTTCGCGACATATACCATATGTTTTATTTTCAATACGGATGAGGGCAGCTTGCAAGTTTTGTATAAACTTCATTTGACGTTGAGCTAAGCGCCCAGCATCCTCCTTTGAGAGTGTTGAGGCACCTTCTTCCATATTCTTGAATGTAGGCGAAGTATCCCCAGTATCGTTTCCATCAGCATTTGTAACTGCAGCCCGCAGATTTTCAAATTCTCCTTTTGCTGCTTCAAGTTTTTCCATTATAATGGTTTTGAACTCTTCAAGTTCCTCCTCCGAATATCGTGTCTTTTCGTTCATAATCTTGACTTTTTATAGTGTAGTACAAAATGTATTACTGCTTTTTTGGTTTCTTATAATAATAATGTTTCAATATAGTGCAAAATTAGCAATAAGCGTGCTATAATTAGCACCATTAACATTAAATCTTCTTCACTTCGATAGTTAACGCCTCATCATTTACATCAATCTCTGTGCTGTACTTCTCTTCAGTAATAGTTAATGTATCTGCTAAGACTTGGGATTTGATATAATCTGAAAATTGATTGATTGCTTGGTCTAATTTCTCATTAGATGAAATGGCAATATCTATTCTGTCTGTTATCTCAAAATCTTGCGCTTTGCGCATATTTTGTATTCTATTCACGAGCTCACGGGCAACTCCTTCTTTATGCAAATCATCAGTAATTTCTATATCTAGCGCAACAGTCAGCTTGTCTTGGTTGGCAACCAACCATCCTGGTATATCTTCAGAGATAATTTCAGTGTCAGACAAACCAATAGTTACATCCTCACCATTCACTAATAAGTTGAAAGAGCCGTCTTTTTCTAGTTTTGCAATATCTGCTTGAGACATCTCTTGTACAGCAAGTGCCAGTTGCTTCATAATCTTTCCGTATCTAGGACCTAGTTTTTTGAAATCGGGTTTGATACGTTTTACCAACATAGCATTTGTTGAATCAACAAAGTTAAGCTCCTTTACATTCACTTCGTTCAGAATAAGTGATTGTATAGCTTCAATGTTTTGCTTCTGCTCCTCATCTGTAAAAGGAATCATTATTTGAGACAATGGCTGACGCACTTTGATATTTACTTTTCTGCGCAATGCCAATACAATTGACGATGCGGTTTGCGCCAAATACATTTGTTGTTCGAGCGTTTTGTCAATCACTGCCTCGTTGGCAGTTGGGAAGTCGGCTAAATGTACCGATTCAAAATCTTCTACACTTGTTACGGATATTAAATCTAAATAGAGTTTGTCAGCATAAAATGGAGCAATGGGTGCCATGAGTTTCGACACAGTGAGCAAACATTTATAAAGAGTTTGATAGGCCGACAATTTATCATCGGTCATGCCTCCACCCCAAAAACGTTTTCTGTTCAGTCGTACATACCAGTTACTCAAATTATCATTAACAAAGCTAGCAATAGCACGCCCTGCTTTATTTGGCTCATAATTTGTGTAAGCTTCATCTACTTCTTTTACCAATGAGTTCAACAATGATATAATCCAACGGTCTATTTCAGGTCTGTTCTCAAGAGCAATATCTGCTTCTTTGCCACAGAAGTTATCAACATTGGCATATAGCGTAAAGAACGAGTAGGTGTTGTAAAGCGTACCGAAAAATTTACGGCGTGCTTCCTCTACCCCCTCAATGTCAAATTTGAGATTATCCCATGGTGCAGCATTTGTTATCATGTACCATCTCAATGGGTCGGAGCCATGTTTGTCGATAGTTTCAAACGGGTCAACAGCATTGCCCAATCGTTTAGACATTTTGTTTCCATTCTTGTCTAACA
>CAYTJC010000309.1:0-2771 GCA_964437875.1 uncultured Dysgonomonadaceae bacterium | reverse complement strand
CTTCAACTCAAATATTGACTTGACAAAATACGCTGTACGCTCAAATGTTAATGTAAATCTCACCAAAAGTACAGAATTGATTATAAGGCTGAGTTCAACTTTTGACGAATACCGAGGTCCAATCGACGGTGGATCAGCCATGTATCGCAAAGTAATGCAAGCCAATCCGGTTTATTTTAAACCTTCATACGAGCCAGACGAACAATTCGATTATGTAAATCATGTGCTTTTTGGCAACTATGCTACTGCTGACTATATTAACCCGTATGCTCAGGCACTGAGAGGTTATCGCGATTACAGTAAAAATATGACGATGACTCAATTCGAGTTAAAACAGAATTTGGATATGTTAACTGATGGACTGAAATTTAGGGCAATGGTAAATATGAACCGTTTTTCGGAATTTACCGTTGTAAGAGAATATACACCATTCTTTTACAGCATCGATACGTATAACATAGCCAACAATTCTTATTCGCTCAAAAACCTAAATCCGGAGGCTGGAGATACATTCCTCCAGTACAGTCCGGGAGCTAGAAATATCAACACTGTTTTTTATCTTGAATCTACATTAGAATACAACAAGGAGATTGCGGATAAACATAATCTCAATGGTTTGCTTGTTTACATCATGCGCCAAGAGAAAAGTGGCATTGCAGACAACCTACTGCTTTCGCTACCAAACCGTAATCTCGGATTATCCGGTCGTTTGGCCTATAACTACGATAGTCGCTATTTTGGTGAATTCAACTTCGGATATAATGGGTCTGAACGTTTTTCTAAAGAAAACCGATGGGGTTTCTTTCCATCGGTAGGCTTAGCGTGGATGGTATCCAACGAGCCATTTTTCAGCGGTCTGGAACGAATTTTCCCACAGTTTAAACTGAAAGCTACTTATGGTATGGTGGGTAATGACGCAATCGGCAGTAATAATGACCGATTTTATTACCTATCACAAATAGATATGGACGCATCGAGAAATGTTAATTGGGGGGCAATGATGAATTATAGCCCTTCTGGTATTGATGTATCTAGATATGCTAATGATTTGATTGCATGGGAAACTGCCTATAAAACGAATATTGGTGCTGAAATTGCAGTTAAAGGAGGATTGTCTGCTAACATCGACCTTTTCCATGAGAGAAGGGAAAACATATTGCTTACACGTGTCATACCTCAAACGATGGGTATTATTCCGGCGATTAAATCTAACCTGGGTATCGCAAGTGGCAAGGGTGTGGATGTGGAATTAAATTACGAAAAGATTATTACAAAAGATTTTTATATTACTGGACGTGGAACATTTACTTACGCTGCCAGCAAAGTAATTGAATGGGAAGAACCGGATTATTCAGATACTCCTTGGCGGTCAAGAGTGGGTTATAGCATAAATCAGAATTGGGGATATATTGCAGAACGCCTGTTTGTGGATGAACTAGAAGTAGCAAACTCACCAACACAGTTCGGAAATGTGATGGGAGGCGACATTAAGTATAGAAATATAAATGATGATGGTGTTATCTCTGCATTAGATCAAGTTCCAATTGGACATCCTACTGTTCCAGAAATCAACTATGGATTTGGAGCAACGATTGGTTACAAAGGTTTTGATGTTTCATTCTTCCTCCAAGGATCTGGTCGCCAGTCGTTTTGGCTCAACACAGGTAATATTCAACCGTTTGTTGATGGAGATTCCAACGATGGACTGATAGGTCAAAACGCCGTGCTTCAAGCCATTGCAGACAACTACTGGACTGAGAGCAACAGAGATCCATACGCATTCTGGCCCAGGTTATCTACTTATAATATCACCAACAACAGCCAAACCAGTACATGGTGGATGCAAGATGCCTCTTTTCTACGACTTAAATCGGCTGAGTTAGGATATACCTTACCCAAGCGGTTAACAGAAAAAATGTATATGACAAATTGTAGAGTCTATCTGAGTGGAACAAATCTTTTTGCTTGGAGTCCTTTCAAATTATGGGATCCCGAAATGGCTGGAAATGGTCTTGGTTATCCATTGCAACGCGTTGTAAACATAGGGTTGAACGTAAATTTTTAAAATTGAATAAAAAAAATACTCGAATATGAAATCAATTATAAAAAATAGTATTTGTATAATATTTGCCTCACTTGTTATGTCCTGCAATTATTTGGATGTGGTGCCGGACAATATTCCTACATTGGACGACGCTTTTGCAAATAGATATACTGCAGAACAGTATCTTGCCACATGCTACTGGGGATTGCCCAAGGCAGCGGGGTGGGATCAGAATCCCGCTTTTCTTGGATCAATGGAATTAATCATGAATTCTAACTTTCGCACATCCGGAGGAATGAGATTTGCATTGGGAGAAGACAATGCTACCTCACCTGTCATCAACTATTGGGGCAGTACAGCTACAGCTATACGTTCACTATATGCAGGTATTCGTGAATGTAACACTTTCTTAGATAATATTGGGAGAGTGCAGGATCTTAGAAGTGATGAGCGCGATCGTATGATTGCGGAAGTGAAAACAATAAAAGCATGGATGCACTTTTATCTGATTACATATTATGGTCCAATCAGTCCACTACGTGAAAGCACCCCAATCAACACTTCTACTACAGGTATACGTGTGTATAGGGAAAAGATAGATGATTGTTTTGCTTATGTGCTTGAACTACTTGACGAAGTAATTGTATCGGATGCTTTGCCTGATCGTATTACTAACCGTACTACAGAATTAGGCAGATTTACTCAAGCTGTTCCTTATGCGTTAAAA
>CAYTJC010000308.1:0-2773 GCA_964437875.1 uncultured Dysgonomonadaceae bacterium | reverse complement strand
TATGCTCTATTGGAATGGCATTGACTTTGGTTACACAAAACGTACTATTTACGCTTGTTGCAATTCTTATTTTTGCTTTGGGAGAGATGGCAGGTTCACCAAAAATTAATGAATACATCGGGCGCATAGCTCCATCCGATAAGAAAGCACTCTATATGGGCTACTCGTTTTTGCCAGTGTTTTTAGGGAATCTTTTTGCAGGGTTTATTTCAGGAGATGTTTACGGAGCTCTTTCGGATAAAAATAACTTCGTAAGGGAAGAAGTTGCTAAAAGAGGGTTGGAAATTTCTGAAAACTTATCACAAAACGATTACTTTAATAGTGCAGCTGCCGAGATGGGGATGAACTCCAGAGAACTCACCAATTATCTTTGGGATACATACAATCCAAGCAGCATGTGGTATGTAGTATTAGGCATCGGGTTGGTTTCTGTACTTGCGTTATATCTATACGATAGATTTTTGATGAGAGATAGATAATAAATAGTACGGTTATAAATCTATATAGAAAAAGCATCCTATTGAATTGAATAGGATGCTTTTTTATTTTACCATGTTGAAGCTCTACAACCCTGTGAAATCACAAATGACATGCACCACATCGGACACAGAGTCTGATATTGCTAATAGTTCTCCATACTTATGCCCTTCGGCTAACTTTTGAAGCAATGGATATACAGGTTTGTTCACCTCCCAATAGGTACGATTAAGGAACACCATGGGACTAATATTTCCAAATGTGCTATAATGATTTTGAGCTGCTTCTTGAAATACTTCTTGAATTGTGCCTGCACTTCCTGGAGCAAAAATAATTCCACCTTTAGCAATGGCTAACAATCCCTCTTCTCTCACACTATTGGCAAAATATTTTGCAATATGAGTAGCAAAAGGTGTTGGTGGCTCATGACCGTAGAACCATGTGGGGATTCCCACACTTTCTATCTCTGTTTGCAACGGATAGGTTTCCATCACCTCGAAAGCAGCGCTCAGCCATAGTTCATCGCTATAGAGTGGAGCTTTTGACAATATTGATATTGCATTGTCTATCTCTTTCTCATCTCTATGTGCCATCCAAGTCCCCAAATGTGTAGCTTCCATTCCACCAGGACCACCACCCGAAACCATCAGATGTCCTTTCTCAGCCAGTTTTTTAGAGATGAAAACAATATTTCTATAATCTGCCGAATCACGTCGCAAACTATGCCCTCCCATTATAGCAACTACTTTGTGACTATCCCATTTGGATAGATAATCGTATAGTGAATCGGTAATGGAATGGTCGTGCAAACGTTGGGCTAAAGAATCTTTTATACTCGTTGGCTCTGCTTTGCCAGTAGATTCATAATACTTGTAAACAAGATAATCATTCGTATTTGTATAAGTTGAATGGTCGTTATATGAAAAACTATTGTACAATTCAGTGTGTCCGTAAAGCTTGTTACGAAAAACTTGAAAAGGCAGACTCATTGCAGGGAAGAACAAGTTGCCCGTCTTTATCAGCTTTTTCTGTGCTTTGGTAGACATTTTACAACCTAAGAACAGACAGTCTTCAAAATCTTTTTCAAATATTACGTCCTCATACTCTGTTAAATCAATAGCTTGAAAAGCTACAGATTTTATAGGGTTGTGTTGTTTGGCAACTATAAGAAAATGGCTTACGCTCTCAACTTTAATATTCATATCGTTCTCATTTTTTTCTGAAATACAAAATAAGACAACTTTTGTGGGCTTTCATAGGAAAGCGTTCTGAATTGCGAAACTATCTCATTAAGTGTGTAGTTAATAATTGAAGGATTCGACTTTTAGAGTTGAGCCCTTTCTGCAAATATAGTTATAAATTGGTTTATAATTCCCCCCCAATTAGCGATTGACTTATTCCATTTTTTAGACGTTTCTCTAAGAGCAAAATATACCGATTTGATAACAGCTTCTTTTGTAAGGAATGAAAGCTTCTTCTTGGCCAAAAACCGATTGATTCGTTCTTGCTTTGCCTAATATTATCCTATAAAGCTGAGAAACTCTGTTTTGGATCTTTGCACACCCCTTTTTTATGCATAAAAAAAGACTAAATAGTTAACTTTAGTTTGCATTTCAATTATTTCAGCTCCTCTTTTCCTACCGAAACATGTATTTTAGACCATCCCACCCGCCTGAAAGCCAAAAATTGCCAACGGTTGTTACAACTTGTTGGGCGGAAAGCGCAAAAGTGCTAATGGTTGTTATAAACGGTGGATGGGAAAGTGAAAAGTTGCCAACGGTTGTTATAAACGGTGAGTGAGAAACTGCAAAAATGCTAACGGTTGTTATAAACGGCGAGTGAGAAAGTGCAAAAATGCTAACGGTTGTTATAAACGGCGGGTTGGTTACTGCAAACGACCGCTCGGAGCTCCCAATTGACCCGCCGAATGGTCCAACCTTCCAGTTCTTGCTCTTGTCTACAAGAGTGGATGGTATTCCCCAACGGTTTTTGCTTGTATCTTCATGGACGGATGGTGCAACCAATTGCTTTTTGCTTCTTTCTGCAAGGACGGATGGTGCAACCAATTGCTTTTTGCAAGCATCAACTGAACCAGATGGCGCAAATGAGTGGTTTTTGATGCCATCAGGATAGCGAGAGGGTGCAACCATTCGGTTTTTTGGGTGTATAGTGCTATAGGGTTAGTGCAAAATGGTGATGGGGACACAAATTGTTTGTTGTGTTGTGAATTGCTTTCAAAAGTTTATATAATCAAAAGTATTGCACATATTTGTAAGTATAAACTTTAAAAGCAATT
>CAYTJC010000307.1:0-2774 GCA_964437875.1 uncultured Dysgonomonadaceae bacterium | reverse complement strand
GATGCCTCTAATGCCATTAGGCGGGCAAATCGTGCACTTAGGTTGGTGTTGGTTAAGATACCTCCAGCAAAAACTGTTGTTGTAGTTGCTATTGATACTATTACTAGCGCTATAAAGCTTTTAAGCCAAGTAAAATCTTTCATTATTGATCTTTTATGTTAGTATTCTGCATACATTAAATTGCACACTATTGTTATTAGTGTGCAAATATAATTGTTTTGTTGAGAAATACTATCTTGTTGGCTATAATTTATTTATTGCATCACTATCATTAACATTTTAGTTCGCTTGGATATCATCAAATGCAGATGCAATTATAGTGTACAACAATATGCCTAGATTGATTTTGGATGTCTTTTATTGTACTACTTATAAACTAGCGTGAGCTGTATGTTTTTATGCATATAGTCTTCTAATGTTTGCTTTGGATATTTATTGTCCAGTCCAATATCAACACCTTCGAGGTGAAAGTAATATTCAGTATGCTCATTTGTTGGTAGCATACCTTCAAGATATAGAAAAGATATTATTTCGGGGGTAGTCCTTTAAATCTTCTGAAGCTTTAAACAGAAAGGGCTGTTTTTTAGTTATAACACACTCCTTAATCTCGTCTATAAGTGATTGGTATCGTAATACTCTTTTCTTAGTAATAATAGAGTTCTGTATTTGGGCGTTTATTTTTATACAATCTTATTTGTTGTATCTCAACAGTCTCAATGCATTGAAAACTACTACAAGCGTAGAGCCTTCATGGATAACAACTGCAACTGCCATGTTTGCCAACCCAAAGATGGTAGCGGGGATGAGTAGAGCAACAACTCCCAAGCTAATCCATATGTTTTGTTTAATTATGCGGCGTGTTTTTCTACTCAGCCCAATTGCAAACGGTAAGGCGTCGAGCGTATTGCCCATTAGGGCAATGTCTGCAGTTTCTAATGCAACAGCAGAGCTAGCTGCACCCATGGCAATACCCACGGTGCTGTGTGCCATTGCAGGTGCATCGTTCACACCATCTCCCACCATGGCAACTTTAGATTCGTTTTCTTTTAACTTCTTGATGGCATCTACTTTCTGCTCTGGTAACAATCCTCCCCAAGCATCTGTGATACCTATTTCTAGGGCAACTGCATCTGCTACTTTCTGATTATCGCCCGTTATCATAATCATTCTCTTGATGCCTACTTTCTTTAATTGCAGCAAGGTGCTTTTTGCTTCTTTGCGAGGGGTATCCATTAGTGCAATTATACCTATGTAGCTGTTATTGCGACGCACAAGCATGGTAGTATTCCCTTTCTCCTCCAGAGCTTCTACTTTCTCTTGAATAGCTGTTGAGGGTTTCAGCTCATCTATGTTCTTGTGAAGCTCAAGGTTGCCAATATATATGAGGTCGTTGCCGAGTGTTGCTTTGATGCCTTTACCCAATACTGACTCTAAGTCTTGTGCCTCTAGAAAGTTATCACCTTTCAGTCGCTCGGTGCCATCTCTCACAATTGCTTTTGCAAGAGGGTGATCGCTCAAACTTTCTACTGCTACCGCTATTTTCAACAATTCATTCTCATTCACACCTTCAAGTGTAACTACTTCGGTTAGTTTTGGCATTCCTTCGGTGAGTGTTCCTGTTTTGTCGAAAGCCAATGCTGTTAGCACTCCTAAATCTTCGAGGGGTCTGCCTCCCTTTATGAGTACTCCTCCTTTTGCTGCTCTTGCCACACCACTAAGTACTGCGCTGGGTGTGGATATAGCTAGGGCGCATGGGCTTGAGGCTACCAAAACAGTCATGGCACGATAGAAACTGTCCTTGAAAGATTCATCAATCACAAGAAATGCACCCAATAGCAAAACTACTAAACCCAGAACTATCGGAACAAAATATTTTTCAAATTTGTCTGTGAATCTCTGACTAGGCGATTTTTGTGTTTGAGCTTCATGTACTAGCGTTATTAATCGTGCAAGGGTTGTGTCTTTGCTTTCCTTAATTACTTTCACCTCTAGCGAACCGTTGCCATTGACTGTACCTGAGTAAACTCTGTTTTCACTATCAATATTTTTTTCTAGAGAATAGTCTTTATCGTTATCCACAACCGCTACTTTGTCCACAGGTATGCTTTCGCCCGTAATGGATGATTGATCCACACTACTTTGGCCTTGCACTACAACGGCATCCACAGGGATTTTGCTATTGGGTCTTACCACAATTATATCGTTCACCCGTACTAGTTCAATATCTACCTCTTCAGTTCTCCCGTTTCTCTTTCGTAGGGCAGTTTTAGGAGCAAGTTCGGCCAATGCTTTAATAGATTTTTTCGCTTTGTTCATAGCATGGTGCTCCAATGCATGACCAAGGCTGAAAAGAAACAATAGCAATGCACCTTCCACCCATTTGCCTAAGATAGCTGCACCAATAGCGGCAACCATCATCAGGAAGTCCACTTCGAAGCCTCCTTTCGCCACCCTCTCTAGGGCTTCTCTTGTAGTGAAAAAGCCACCAAAGAAGTAAGAGCCAATAAAGAATGCAATGCTGAGCCACGACGGGATGCTTGTGATGAAAGAAATGACAAATCCAATTGCTAATAATACGCCTGAAATGATTGAGAAAATCAATTCAGTATTCTGACCAAATACTCCACCATGGTGGGTGTGACCATGTGCTGTTTTTGTGTGTTCTGGTGATTCTTTTTTTATAGAGCTTAAATATCTTTCAGCATCCACAGATGAGTCAGGGATAGAAAGGTCTTCTTTTTGTAAAGCAGCTATTATATTAGACTCGCTCAAGA
>CAYTJC010000306.1:0-2779 GCA_964437875.1 uncultured Dysgonomonadaceae bacterium | reverse complement strand
AATTAACCAAAAGGGAAAAATAGATCAGCTCGGCCGAGTTGGTCTATTTTTTTTGATTTATATTACCAAAGAGAATATTCACTTTAGCAACAAAGACGCTCAATACTTGTCTGTTTACGAGCACCTATATTAGGAGACTAATGTTATTAAAGACGAAATACATTCAGTCTCTAACAAACCCATACAGCATGCAGATTGAATAGATTGACCCTAATACAACAAAACCCCATTAATAGGGTTTTGTCAATTATATTATAATACAGTTCAAAAGCGTAAACTATGATATGCTATCTAACAATTAGCAACATTGATCTTAAAGTACGGGCATATGAATTGGTCCATCAATCCCCACTGGCACTCCAAGTAACATCCATATGGTCATTATAATCGCCCAAACTACCATGAATACAACAGTATATGGAATCATTAATGAGATAATTGTACCTATTCCATTTTTCTCATCGTAACGTTGCGCATAAGTGACAATGAGTGCAAAGTAACTCATCATGGGGGTTATTACATTCGTCACCGAGTCTCCAATACGAAAGGCGGCTTGGGTAAGACCTGGATGATACCCTAAAATCATGAACATGGGTACAAATACAGGGGCCATAATAGCCCATTTTGCAGAAGCACTCCCCATAAACATATTCAGAAAAGCAGATAAAACTAAAAACGATAGAATAAGAGGAATTCCAGTAAACCCTATGTGGCTCAAAAACTCAGCTCCATCTATTGCTAAAACTAACCCCAAGTTAGAATAGTTGAACCAATAAATAAACTGAGCAGCAAAAAACACCAATACAATATATCCTGCCATCCCTTTCATAGAGTTGGTCATGTGATTAACTACATCTTTATCGCTTCTAATAGTTTTTACTATAATACCATAAATTACACCTGGCACAAAGAAAAGTAGCAAAAGCCCTACTATAATACCCGAGAAGAAAGGAGATTTTAATATTCCACCTGTTTCGGGATCTCTAAACAAGCCGTTTTCAGGAATAATAGTCCATGCCATAAGAGCAATAAAAATGAGTGTGCCAATTCCAGCCCAGCGCAAACCTTTTTTCTCCAATGGAGTGATTTGTTCTATCTCAAGTGACTTTTCATTGCCAGTATATTTACCCAACCTGGGTTCTACAATCTTCTCTGTAATCCAAGTCCCAACAATGATAACCATTATAGCACTTACTACCATAAAATAGTAATTGACCATTGGGTTAATATTCATTTCGGGATTAATAATCTGAGCAGCAGAAGTGGAGAGGCCCGCAAGTATCGGATCAACAGAGCCAATCAAAAAATTGGAGCCAAAGCCCGCACTTACTCCCGCAAAGGCTGCGGCAAAGCCAGCCATAGGGTGTCGCCCAAGTGCATGAAATATCATTGCTCCTAAAGGGATTAGAATTACATACCCAACTTCAGATGCAAGATGTGAAAAAATACCAGCGGTAATAATTGCTGCAGTAATTAATTTGGGTGGAGCACCTAATACTAATTGACGTACAAGCACCGTGAAAAGCCCAGAACCCTCAGCAACCCCAATTCCAATCATAATAACCAAGACAAGGCCCAGTGGAGGAAATTTCACAAAGTTGGCTTCTACATTGGTATAAATCCAGCGAATACCATCTGCACTTAAAAGATTTCTTACTGCAATTACTTCCCCTGTAGCGGGATGAGTAGCTTGAAGCCCCACAGCAGATGCCCACCAAGACAACAGTGCTACTAAGACTGCCATCAATAAAAAGAGTGTGGCTGGGTGTGGAAGTCTATTCCCGACTACTTCTATGGTGTCTAATACGCGAGCGAAACCGCTTTTTTTAATCTTATTCATAAAGTGAATTATATTTCTTGCAGTATGATTAGTGAATAGTCTATTAAATAAGTAATGAATTTTGAATTCAACTTATTCATTAGACAAAAACGAAGTGCAAAGATAGTAAAATAAATATAAGAGAATAATGTTTGTTTTTAACTTCTCATTCTAACTAATTGCTTACAGTGAGGTATTATATTGATATATCTTTTTCAAAACATTTTGTACCCCTACAAAATGTTTGAAACAGTTGAAACTTGCATCCACGGCCTACAAAATGTTTGAAAACACATAATTCTTGTTTTGTTGCCCATTTATTGCGCGTTCATGTCATAAAAAACCAATTCCTGTAGAAGAATTATTTTTTCATCAGTTGATTTTTCAATCTTAGGTTGCTTTTTCTCCTTTCACGCCTTTTATCTGTAATAGTTAGGATTAAAACGAACCGTTTTAGCGATTCAAAACATTTCCACGACCGTAGATTGCGTTTTCAACAGATGAACGCCCAATTGTAGGCCTACAATTTGATTTCCACCTGATATATGGTGCTTATTCGAGGGAATTGAAAAAAATAAAGGTGTATTATTTATAATTTGATATAAATCAAACTTGAAAATAATATGTAACTCAGAATAGAACGTCTCGCTAGAGACAAAAACTCTTTTTTTAATAGGTTTAAACTCGAGTTTGCGTAAAATGCAATTTGAATCTTGAGGAGCAAAAATTGTATTTGCCAATAACAGAGACACATCAACAACTCGAACCTGTGGGAGGGGAATTAAAATTAAACAAATACTATTGCAGGTGATGCTTTCCGAAGGTTGTATCACATAAAAAAAAGAAAACTACATGAAACAGAAAAAAAACGCTCAACTATGTATAAAACATATGATTAAGCGTTTTTGAACTAAGTGACCCCGGAGGGAGTCGAACCCTCGACCCAATGATTAAGAGTCA
>CAYTJC010000305.1:0-2779 GCA_964437875.1 uncultured Dysgonomonadaceae bacterium | reverse complement strand
GTTATTAATACAAGGAATAAGCTTATGAATAGTAATCAAGAGACATATTTTTCAATCGAAAAAAAACGTATGCGTATAGCACTTGTTCCTACTATTGTTTTTATATGCTTGCTCTGGCTTATCCTCTTATTAGATGGTTCATTAAATCTACAGCTATATCAATATGGTGTTTACCCACGAGCTAATAAAGGTTTGCTCGGAATATTTCTCTCACCTTTCATTCATCACTCTGCCAAACATCTGTTTTCTAACACTCTTCCACTTTTAGTGCTTCTTTGGTGTTTGTACTATTTTTATAGTGAAATTGCCCATAAAACTTTTCTTTTTTTGTGGTTTTTGAGCGGATTGCTCACTTGGACTATTGGAAGAGAAGCTTGGCACATTGGGGCCAGCGGTGTTATATATAGCTTGTCTTTCTTTCTGTTTTTTAGTGGGCTGTTTCGCAGGTACACACCCCTCATAGCCATTTCTTTGATAGTAGCATTTTTATATGGTAGCACAGTGTGGAATATGTTTCCTTGGGCAATGTATTTAGACAGTAATATTTCGTGGGAGGGGCATCTCTCTGGCGGTGTAAGTGGTTTGATAGTAGCTGCTCTATTTCATAAGCACGGACCCCAAAAACCAGTTAAAGTTTGGGTTGAAGATGAAGATGAAGAGAATGATATTGATTACAGTTTTATTGATGAGGATAATATTCGAATAAGTGAACCCGAAGCTTCAACAATATCTACAAAAAACGATGACAATAAAGACTAAAACTTCCCATTAACTTTATGGTTCCTTATGTGCAGCATGAAATACCTCTACCGAATAATGAATATCTCCACTATTGTTATGCCGAAACTATATTTCATGCACATGTTCTTAAATTCTTTTTTGCAGAATCTATTATTCATATTCTATAGGTCAACTATCTGCTTGTAAAAATCAATATCCAGTTTGCACAATTCAAATAAAAGTGTGAAAAATAGATTCTTTGATGTACGGCACTGTTTTTACACGATATGAATGGTATATTTAGTTTTTTATATCTACAATCTTTATCTACAAATCTTTTATATTACTTTTAATACAAAGAAGAGTTTTATGTGTGACTTTGTTATTTTACTTTTAAAATGAAGAATCCTTAGATCATACTTCTTCGTTTAAAATTTATTATATAGGATTATAGAGTAAGGATTAGTTATATTAAATTTTACATATACCATTCTGGTCTATGAATTATAGATGTTAAGTATAGAATATAGGATTCGCGTCGTAAATAAAGAAAGAGTGATCGGATGCGTAGAATGCATTTTTCAGGGTGCAAAAAGAGTGATGAGGGTAGGGAGAATGCTTAAAGACTTTGCAATTGTATGTGTTAGATATTACGAATGATGAAAACTGTATGTAATTTGAGTTATTGAATACAGTGAATGACTCTAAGTTATCATTAAAATAGAAAACATACCTTGAGTCCAACTAAATCTTTTTACAAAAGAATAGCGAGGACGCTATTGGAATATAATAGGACTTTTTTTTAAGAACGGATATAAAGTAATGTTAAACTGTGAAATTAGATGTTGGTTAATAATAAAAAAGACAATAAGTTAGAAGCTCTATTAAAAAAACAGTGTTTAGTGTGTGTGTTTTATTAAATACTAATGAAACTAATTCAATAATCATTACTATCTTTGTTTTTTACTTTATTTCACTTTTGCAACATTGGTGAAGGTGAAAAAAGAAACTATATAATATTGAGAAATGAATGATTTAGAGCGTTATTTCCATGCTAATGATGACAGGCTAATTGACAAGTGGTCGCATTACTTTAATATATATGATCAGTATTTTAGCAAATACAGAGATAGAGAAATTGTAATTCTTGAGGTTGGTGTTTTTCAAGGTGGAAGTCTTCAGATGTGGAAGAACTACTTTGGCCCTAAAGCTAAAATTTACGGCATAGATATCAATCCTAACTGTAAAGAGCTTGAAGAAGAGAATATAGAGGTTTTTATCGGTTCGCAGTCTGATCCTTCTTTTTTGAAAAAGGTTAAAGAGCAAATACCTCCAATTGATATTCTGATTGATGATGGAGGTCATACAATGAATCAGCAAATTGTCTCTTTTGAAGAGCTATTTGATCACGTGAAAGAAACTGGTATATATTTGTGTGAAGATACGCACACTTCCTATCAAATAATGTATGGAGGGGGTAATCGGAGAAGTGGTACTTTCATTGAATACAGTAAAAATTTTATTGATTACCTACACGCCTATTTTTCGGAACAATCATCTTTGATAGCCAATAATTTCACCAAAAGTGTTAAGGCTGTGCATTATTACGATAGCATAGTGATAATAGAAAAAGAACCAAGAGAAAAACCTACACGGCATACAACAGGAAAAGTTACTATTGAAAATTATACAACTGAACCTTCGGGTTTTAAAATGACAAAGTGGAAAATTAAGAGATCAATTTTAAAAACTATAAATGGTGGACTACGTTATTTTAGGATGCGAAGTTTTATCTGGAAATAGATTTTAGCTTATAGTATGTAAGTGCTAAGTTAGCTATAAAGACAGTCATATAGGTTTGAAGTTATAAAAGGTGCTCATACTCACACAGTAATTATTGAATAAAGCATACCGTTATCAAAAACGAAACAAAACATACAAAGCAGGGGCTGAACACTTTTGGTGGAGTGTTCACTCCTTCCATACTTACTGTTTTAGGCGTAATCATGTATTTACGCTTTGGTTGGGTTGTTGGCAATGTTGGACTTATTGGCACACT
>CAYTJC010000304.1:0-2790 GCA_964437875.1 uncultured Dysgonomonadaceae bacterium | reverse complement strand
AGGTTTGTATTATATTACTAAAATACGACCTGGTGCACTAGGTGAGGGTATGACTTTTTACGGAGAAGAAGAAGCAATTATTGCCTATAATGAAGGTAAAGTTGATATTCATGCTTTAGTAAAAGTAGTTGTTGATGATGTTGATGAAGAAGGGAACTTAATACGCAAAATTCACCAAACATCTGTAGGAAGAGTTATTACAAACGAATATATTCCAAAAGAAGTTGGTTATATTAATGAATTACTTTCAAAAAAATCTTTAAGAGATATTATTGGGAAAGTTATAAAAACCTGTGGTGTTGCACGCACAGCTCAATACTTAGATGATATTAAAGATTTAGGTTATCGCATGGCTTTTAAAGGTGGGTTATCTTTCAATCTTGACGATGTTATTATCCCAAAAGAGAAAGAGGAGTTTATAAATCAAGGCTATGCTGAAGTTGAACAAATATTGGACAACTACAATATGGGTTTTATTACCTATAATGAGCGCTACAATCAGATTATTGATACTTGGACGCACATTAACTCTAAGTTATCAAATACACTGATGAAGCAAATTGCTGAAGATGATCAAGGATTCAACTCTGTTTTTATGATGTTGGATTCAGGAGCTCGTGGATCTCGTGAGCAAATCCGCCAGTTGTCTGGTATGCGTGGACTTATGGCTAAACCACAAAAGAGTGGTTCAGAAGGTGCACAGATTATCGAGAACCCTATTCTTGCAAACTTTAAAGAAGGCTTATCAGTTCTTGAGTATTTTATCTCTACTCACGGTGCTCGTAAAGGTTTGGCCGATACTGCACTTAAAACTGCTGATGCTGGATATTTGACCCGTCGATTAGTTGACGTTTCTCAAGATGTTACTGTAACAGAAGCAGACTGTGGTACTTTGCGTGGTTTGATTGCATCTGCACTGAAAAATAATGATGAAGTAGTTGCTTCACTTTATGAGAGAATACTAGGACGAGTATCTGTTCATGATATACATCATCCACAAACTGGCGAACTTATTTTAAGTTCTGGTGAAGAGATTACTGAAGATATAGCATCCAAGATTGAAAATTCTCCAATTGAACGTGTTGAAATTCGTTCCGTGCTTACTTGTGAATCACGTCAAGGTGTTTGCGCAAAATGTTATGGACGAAATTTAGCCAGTGGTCATATGGTTCAAAGAGGTGAAGCTATTGGTGTTGTTGCTGCTCAGTCTATTGGTGAGCCAGGAACTCAGTTAACGCTTCGTACTTTCCATGTTGGAGGTATCGCTTCAAACATTGCATCTGAAAGTCGTA
This sequence comes from uncultured Dysgonomonadaceae bacterium, assembly GCA_964437875.1. Classification (GTDB taxonomy): domain Bacteria; phylum Bacteroidota; class Bacteroidia; order Bacteroidales; family Dysgonomonadaceae; genus UBA2632. The sequence goes on along the minus strand of CAYTJC010000304.1, from coordinate 1,498 downwards.
TTATAACTAAATATGATGGTATTCTCGAAATGGATGATTTGCGTACTGTTGATTCAAGTGATGATCAAGGCAAAATTCATAAAGTTGTAGTTAGTCGTTTGGTTGAAATGCGTGTGGTCGACCCTAATACTAAAATTGTATTGTTGTCACACAACGTACCTTATGGAGCAAAACTTTATTTTGATAACAATGCAAAAGTAACCAAAGGAGACTTAATTTGTGACTGGGATCCATTTAACGCTATTATTGTTTCTGAAGCAACTGGTAGAATTAAGTTTGAAAACTTTATAGAAAATATTACTTACAAAGTTGAATCTGATGAACAAACAGGTTTAAAAGAGAAGGTAATTATTGAATCACGCGATAAAACTAAATCACCTTCAGCTCATATTTTGAATGAAGATGATGATATTTTACGTACGTATTCACTTCCATTAGGAGCCCATATAGTAAAAAATGATGACGATGTTATCAATACTGGTGACATATTAGTCAAGATTCCACGAGCGGTGGGCAAGTCTGGAGATATTACTGGAGGATTACCTAGAGTAACAGAGTTATTCGAGGCAAGAAATCCTTCTAACCCTGCCGTTGTATCTGAAATTGATGGAGAAGTTAGTTTTGGTAAAATAAAACGTGCAAATCAAGAGATTATAATTACTTCTAAACTTGGAGAAACTAAAAAGTATTTAGTTCCATTGTCTAAGCAAATACTTGTTCAAGAGAATGACTATGTACGTGCTGGTTTACCTCTTTCGGATGGAGCAATAACTCCTGCAGATATTTTGGCAATTAAAGGCCCTACTGCTGTTCAAGAGTATATTGTAAATGAAGTTCAAGACGTTTATCGTTTGCAAGGAGTAAAGATTAATGATAAACACTTTGAGGTAATTGTTCGCCAAATGATGCGTAAAGTTGAAGTGATTGAGCCTGGAGATACACGTTTCCTAGAGCAAAAACTTGTGGACAAGCACGAAATTATGGAAGAGAACGATCGTATCTGGGCTAAAAAAGTAGTTACTGAAAAGGGTGATTCTGAAATATTTGAACCCGGACAGATTGTTACTGTAAGAAAACTGCGTGATGAAAATAGTTCTCTGAAACGTCGTGATTTAAAACTTGTTGAAAGTCGTGATGCAATTCCAGCAACAGCAAACCAAGTGTTGCAAGGTATTACAAGAGCTGCTTTGCAGACAAAAAGCTTTATTTCTGCTGCTTCTTTCCAGGAAACAACTAAAGTATTGAATGATGCTGCAATTCATGGAAAGATCGATTTGCTAGAAGGACTAAAAGAAAATGTTATTTGTGGTCATCTTATACCAGCGGGAACAGGTCAGCGTTCGTTTGACAAGTTAATTGTTGGTGCTAAAGATGACTTTGAAGAAATGACATCAAAAGAGTCTGATCTGGTAGAAGATATGAAGTAATAAATATAAACAACATAAAGAGGGTGTCCAATAAGTTTTGGGCACCTTTTTTTATGTTGTAAAACATCATT
>CAYTJC010000303.1:0-2835 GCA_964437875.1 uncultured Dysgonomonadaceae bacterium | reverse complement strand
AGCCTTTCTTGATCTACAAAAGGTGATGACTCCGCTTTCTCAGAACCCCGATATCCAATCTCTTAATATAACTCAGCATAATCCAAACATGGCTCCTGTTATGTTAATCGCATTGTCTCACCAATCGATAACCGATATGGCAGAGTTGCGAAGAATGGCTGATAGCTATGTGCGAAACGAGCTTATCCGTCTGGAGGGAATAGCAGAAGTAGCTTTGTCGGGCGAAGAGACTCCTATGCTATTAATTGAGACCAACCCCTATACATTGAGTGCTTTTGGTATAACGATGGAAGAGATTGCATCGAAAATACAATCAAACAATCAAATAATATCGGGTGGAACTGTGAGTGAGCTTGGATTACAATATTTAGTGAAGAGCTCGTCGTTGTTTAACTCTGAGTCAGATTTCGAAAACCTGATAATCAGCTACAAACCTACACGAGCTAACACAGAAGGTTCGGCTGCGCAAAACTCAGGAACTAGTGCAGAAAGCGCACCTCTTTTTTTAGGAGAAGTAGCCACAATAAAGTTTGAAAATGCAGAACCTGATAATATTGTTCGTATAAATGGTGAGCGTTGTATTGGCTTGTCGGTCTATAAAGAGACCCAATTTAACACAGTGAAAGCTGTAGATTTACTAGCGAACCAATTGTCAGTCATCGAGAATGCATTACCTGGATATAAGTTCCAGATAATTAATAATCAGGGAACCTTTATCAAACAAACCATTGATGAAGTAAAGTACAGTGCCCTCTTTGGTATGTTGCTTGCAGTGTTAGTACTGTTTTTATTCCTCCGAAGAATTGGTACAACACTCATAGTTAGTGTCTCTATTCCAATATCTATCATTGCAACCTTTACGATGATGTATTTCAATGACCTCACACTCAACGTAATGACGTTGAGCGGACTGGCTTTAGGAGCTGGTATGCTCATCGATAATGTGATTGTAGTAATAGAGAGTATATTCCGAAATAGGGAGCAGGGCTTAACTCATAAAGAGGCAATCATCAATGGTACCACAGAGGTTTCGGGGGCAGTTATTGCTTCTACATTAACTACCATTGTTATATTCATCCCAATTGTTTATCTACATGGTGCATCAGGCGAACTATTTAAAGATTTAGCTTGGACGGTTACGTTTTCACTGCTATCGTCACTTTTTGTTGCCCTATTAGTAATCCCCATGTTGTATGATAAACTAACGGGACGAAAAAACATTAAAGCTGAATCAAAGGCTTTACAGTTTAAAGGATACAGCAATCATCTGCGCACTTTACTCAATCATCGATGGTGGGTAATAGGTATTTCAACTGCTATTCTTATTGTTTCCATTCTTCTTCTACCATTTGTTGGTACTGAATTTTTGCCCCGTTCGGAAGGGAACGATTTCACCATATCGGTGAAATTGCCCGAAGGTACCCGATTGGAACGCACTGACGAAGTGGTAAGCAATTTGGAATATCTATTGCACGAAATTAGTGGAGATAGTTTAGCTGTCATTTATAGTCATGTTGGCGAAAACTCTTCAGTTGATGGGGTATTTGAAGGAGAGCATACAGCCATGATAAAAGTCAAGCTATCCAAACAGAACACTATATCCCCAGAACTCTTGATTGCACGTTTCTCAGAAGTTGCCAATAATGTTGATGGTTTAGAACTTTCCTTTAAGAATGATGACAATTCATTGGGTGAGTTTTTAGGTGACGAAGAAGCTCCCATCATTGTGGAGGTAAAAGGCGAAGACCTTGAAGAAATTACCTTTTTAACAGAAGAGGTAATGTCTCGGATGGCAACTGTAAATGGCATTTATAATGTGAAATCGTCAATGGCTGATGGTGCACCCGAACTCAATATCAATATCAACCGCACCATTGCTGGAATTAACAACATATCAGTGTCTGCTGTAATACAGCAAATTGAACAACAGTTGCAAGGAAATGAAGTAGGAAAAATGGATTACAGTGGCGAAATGAGAGATATCGTTATCAAAGTACCCGATATATCCAGTAGAGAATTAGGAGAGTTGATAATAAAAAGTGGCAACCAAGAGTTTCGTCTCAGTGAGATTGCAACTATCACCCAGTCACAAGCACCCAAAGAGGTGTTTCGTCGGAATCAAAGTCGTCTCAACAAAATTGTCTCTAATATAGAAGCGGATAAATCTCTCGACAAAGTAGCCCAAGAAATTCGAGAAGCTGTGTCGGATATAGTGCTCCCTACAAATTACTCTATCACCGTAACGGGAGAAGAAGAAAAACGCAAAGAGTCGATGGAAAGTCTCTTGTTTGCTCTATTGCTCTCCGTTGTTTTAGTCTATATGGTGTTAGCATCTCAATATGAATCATTGTTGCACCCTTTTACAATATTACTGACCATACCATTTGGACTGGTTGGAGCCATCATGCTTTTCTTAATAACGGGTGTTTCACTTAATATTATGGGAGTAATGGGGATTATCATGCTAGCTGGGATTGCCATCAACAATTCAATTTTGTTGGTAGGACGCATAAACCAGCTAAAGACAACAATGCCATTGACAGAGGCTATTGTTCAGGCCGGACAACAACGCATTCGCCCTATCCTTATGACCAGTCTCACAACAATTTTGGTGCTACTACCCATGACATTCAATTTTGGAGAAGGTGCAGCATTGCGCTCCTCAATGGCTGTGGCAGTAATTGGTGGACTAGTAACCTCCACGTTGATGAGTTTAGTGGTAATACCTTGTGTCTATTACCTGTTTGAACAGATGAAGCAGAAGGTAACAAATAGAGAGTAAAGAGTTAAAGAAAATAACAGTTTAACAAAAGAAGAATGGACTTCCTTTTAAAT
>CAYTJC010000302.1:0-2860 GCA_964437875.1 uncultured Dysgonomonadaceae bacterium | reverse complement strand
AGATAGATACTTCAACTGTTGAGGTTGCAGATAGGGGTCTTTCCAGTGCCAAATGTCAAGCGATGCAACTTCGAAGCCAACAATAGTGGTATCCTTGGGGGCTTGTTTTGGAGCACTACCGATTAATATTCTCTTCCCGTTTTCGCTAAACTGGGGATTGCTGTTTTCATTGAATATCCAATTCACAGGGAGTGCCACTGTGTTTGTGTCGGCCAGTACAATAGCCGAGTCGGTGTTTATTTTGAAGTAGCACACATCAAAAACTTTCTGTTCCACTTTAGAGGTGTCTTTTGATGAAAGATATACTAGTTGATCTCCCGCATCGTCAAATCGCAGTGATTTGTAATCGGCTTTTTCGTTAGTGATGCGCTTCTTAGCGTAGTCTTTTAAATTTATAAAGACTATACCTTGTGTATCTGTCGAGTCTTTCTTTTCGGGTTCAATAACTGCAGCAAAGGAATTACCATATTTATTGAAGATATAGTCTTTGGTGTTTTCTAGTGTGTCTTGTTGTTGTGTGATGAAATTGTGCAAGATTAAGATATCTTTTTTCTTGCCAATGCTCTTTTTCTTTGGCTTGCTACTGATTGAGTCTGTTGGTACGCCTGTTGTGTCTGCCGCTACAGTTGTTGTTGTATCAGGCATAAGGGTAGTAGCATAAGCTATATAGTTGCCAAGCTCTTGCGATGTTTTGTATGATTTTACATTGGGCAAAATATAAAATTCAAAAGTCTCATTATCGATAATCAACAATGAGTCTTGTGGCATTTCATCTTTCTTCTTTTTGTCAATTTTTGCTTGACGCGTGTCAGCAAAAGGAGCTTTTAGGAGTGCCACTGTATGTTTTCCATCGGTTGAAAGAGTGTATCTTGAGATGCGGTTGTATTGGAAGTTTCTTTTCTTCTTCAAATCTTGAATAAACAATTTGCTGTTGCCTTCTTGAGGCTTAATGATGGTGGCTACAAATCGTGCATCCTCATCAATAGAAATACTTGATAGACTCTTCCAATCGTCATATACCGAGTGGTCTAGTTGTTTCTTTTGAGCAAAAGTAGCTTGAATGAAAAACAAGCTCAAGAGAGCAATTGCAATTGTTTTTTTGTATTTCATTGTGTTCTGATATTGTTATAGAAATAAAACAAAGCGAAAGTACAATAAAAAAACTCCTTTTACAAATAAAGTATTTGTTGGTATCTCAAATTTAAAGCTAACTTTGTCTATTACTTAATTACAACAATTATGAATAAGAACAATATACATTCAATTCAGCTAAAGCAACAACCTGCATCGATTAGTAGCTTTCTTGTTTCGCTAAAAGGGATTGAAGAGCTTGCTGATGCTAGCTTTACTGAAGGCAACAGCGAGTTGCTTCTTAGTGTAGAAGATGAGGATGATGCAGCAGAAGTAATTCAAGAGGTTACTGTTTTGTTGCGAAAAGCGGGTGGTGAGATTAAATCGGTGAAGCAATCGTTTCCTGTTATGAATATGACTTGTGCGGCCTGTGCATCAAGCTCTAAAAATGTGTTGTCTTTTGTGCCAGGTGTTTTAGATGTGGCTGTGAACTTTGCAAACGGGAAAGCCATGATAGAATACATACCTGAGCTATCAAATCCAACCGATATGAAGTCTGCTCTGAAAGAAGTGGGATTTGATTTGTTGATAGAAGAGAAAGAGTCGTCGCGTGAAAACTTGGAGCAACTTCAACATGAACGATATAAGAAACTAAAACGAGACACTATTAGTGCTGTTGCACTGGCCACACCCTTAATGCTTATAGGGATGGTGTTTATGAATATGCCTTATGCTGGTTACATTATGTGGGCATTGGCTACGCCTATACTATTTATATTTGGTAGAAGATTCTTTGTGGGTGCATGGAAGCAGGCAAAGCGTTTCTCTGCTAATATGGATACGCTGGTTGCACTGAGCACTGGCATTGCCTATCTTTTTAGTGTATTCAATCTGTTTTTTGAAGAGTTTTGGACAAGTAGAGGTTTAGAAGCGCATGTCTATTTCGAGGCCTCGGGCGTAATTATTGCTTTTATCTTGTTGGGCAAAATGCTGGAAGAGCGCGCCAAAGGCAATACTTCTTCTGCCATAAAGAAACTAATGGGATTGCAACCCGATACAGTGATTGTATTTAAAGATGATGTCCCCACCGAAGTATCTATATCTGAGGTGGAGGTGGAAGATATTGTTTTGGTGAAACCCGGTGACAGGATTGCTGTTGATGGTGTGGTAACTACTGGCTCATCATTTATAGATGAAAGTATGATTAGCGGTGAACCCATTGCTGTAGAAAAGACGAAGGACTCTGAAGTGTTTGCTGGAACAATTAATCAAAAAGGAAGTTTCAGATTCAAGGCAAGTAAGGTGGGTAAAGATACTTTGTTGGCTCACATCATTAAAACAGTTGAGCAAGCTCAAGGTAGCAAAGCTCCAGTACAAAACTTGGTTGACAAAATTGCTGGGGTGTTTGTTCCTGTAGTAATGGGCATTGCTTTACTAAGCTTTACACTTTGGATGATATTGGGTGGCGACGATAGTCTTGTTCATGCTTTATTGGCAATGGTTACTGTGTTAGTCATCGCTTGTCCGTGTGCTCTTGGTTTGGCTACTCCCACAGCTATAATGGTGGGTATTGGTAAGGGGGCCGAAGAGGGCATTCTCATAAAAGATGCCGTTAGTTTAGAGTTGAGTAGAAAGATTGACATAGTAGTTTTGGACAAAACGGGCACACTCACCGAAGGCCGCCCCGTTGTAAGTAGTATTACATGGAATGAGAATATTACAGATGAGCAAAAAAACATTTTGTATAGTATAGAAGCTCAATCCGAACATCCGCTAGCCGATGCTATTA
>CAYTJC010000301.1:0-2886 GCA_964437875.1 uncultured Dysgonomonadaceae bacterium | reverse complement strand
CTACTGTTATACTTGGTTCTGGTGGTCGTGTCGTTACCGTAACCACAGGTGGTGGCGTTGGTCTTCTATACGGTGGCCTTGGTGTAGGTGTTGGTGTTGGATCATCAGATGGCACATATTGCGTTGTAACTATCCATTTCACCATAAGAGATGCTCCTTGGTATTCATTACCTGTACTTTTAGGTAGATGAACTGTAAATGTAAGAGTTGCCGGCACATTCTTCCACACGTTACCAACAGATATATTTTTTCTAAATTTACTAATTGAACCGTCATATAACTTTTTTCCGTTATCATGTGTTACCGTCAAATGTAATTTGTCATCAAGGTCACCATTTCCTCTACCAGGAGTATTACTAACTATTTCGGCTCTTAACCATACAGGAAGAGAGGATGTTTTAATGCTGCTTTCAGGATCAATATATATCGTCATTGAAGAAGTTTCAGTATCTCCAGGTGCGAGGTTGTCTGTTGGCACAAGTACATTGGATGTTTTAACACAAAGCCCTGTACTTGAACCAACAACCTCAATTGCATATACCGAAGTAATACCTGCGAAATAAGATACCGATATGAAAACAATCATTAATGCTAATTTTATATAATTTCTGATTCTTTTATCCAAAGGACAACATCCTCTCTAAATAAAATCCCTCTATTAAACAAACAAAATCTAGTTATATTTTATTCGGGTAATTTTACTGTAACAGTAGTCGTACCTACGGTAATAGCGTAATTTCTATTAACTTCTTTGGTGTATGCTGCTATACCGTCAGTAAATGTTACTGTTATATTCTCAACTGAATAAACATCTTCTTGTGTAGGATGATGTTTTGGTGCTTTAAGTATTCTGTAACTTAATACAAAATTCTGTTCACCAGTAAAAGGAGCATCATTCTGATCTACTGCGTTTGAAAAATGAATTTTAATCCTTGTTTCTTTATCCCTGACATAACCAGGATCATGTTCAACTTCTACATTATAGTCGAAGCTAGTAAATATCGGCTCCTCAGGGTCTTCCGGATCCTCAGGGTCCTCAGGATCTTCTGGGTCTACGTCACTTTCGTAGCAGGCTATATCATCTGGATCTATTTCATTTAAAGCCCAGCTAGTATAACTATACGAATATGTTTCAGCATTTACATCATCCCAGCCTTCTTCACCCCATACTGCTGAAGGAGCATCATTGGAGGCTTGAACAGCTTCAAAATCGACATCAAGTGTAAAATCAACACCCTGGTATTTGTTGCCGGTGCTCGGACCATCAAAATATAGTACTAGTTCAAGATTAGAACTACCACCTAAGTTATCTTCACTTCCATATGTGCCATCAATAGAACCACCCATATAATATGCGTATATTGGACGACTTGGACCTTGTTTATCTTCTGGCTGATAAAATACCCAATCTGAACCATTTTGTGGAACGATATAAATATTTTTTTCATTTAGATTGTAATCTAGCTCTTCGTCCACCCAATGTGCATTAATGATTGCACGTAATTCAATTTTCTTTGTTCCAACATTTTCAATGTCCCATTCTAATTTAAAACAGTCGCCAGGGTTCACGTTTTTAATTTTCTCCTGGTTGCTTACTACATCACCATCGGCATCAATTTCAACTGTACCTGCGGTGAATTCTGTGGGTTCTAGTTCTGCTTCATTTGTAAACCATGCCAAGGTTGCGCCACCGATCAATGCGACGGATACTGCAATCGACAGTATCATGAATAACATTTTCTTTTTCATAGAAACACTCTCCTTAAAATTTTTAATTTTTTATGATATTTGGCAACCAGGCTGTCTTGCTATCAAGACCCTATGGCTTTGCGTCCCCACTTTACAATAGGTTTGCCTTTAACAATAGAAACAAATTTTATTCTTGTCCTGTACCAGGAATGTATGTCCATCCATTTGCTGCGCTTGCTCCGTTAGAAGCTTGAATTGCTTCAAAGGATCCATTTAAGATGTACCGAGCCCCCTGATAATAGTTATCAGTGCCTTCACCATCAAGGCATACTTTGACTTGCAGGGTAACAGATGTATAGTCGTTATCAGGGAAAGTTCCAGCTATATTCCCTTTATAGTAAAACCAGTCGCCTACCTTTACCCAATTTGGATCATTTAGGTCATCCAATTCTATACTAACTACATCTGTATCTAAACTAGATTCTACCCATACTCCATTTTCTTCATCATATTCATACCAAGTGCCAGAAAAGCTTCCCCTTAGATGAATGGCTTTTGTTCCTGTGTTGGTTATCTTAAAAATTCTTGTATTACGATCACCTGGGTTCCAGTTATCCTCTTCAGCGTAATAGCCTGTAACTTTAATGGATTTAACATCAAATCCGTCTGGTGCATTTCCACTAGGCATTGGGTCGAAATCACCCATATAGGTGTTATCTACAATTTTAATGAACTTCACATAAGGAACATCTTCTATGGGGATATTAGTAATTGAATTATTTCCTGAACGATTTTTGTTATTTGCTGTCCCAACGTCAGTCCAATCTCCATCCTCACCTGTTGTACTCACAGATATTAAAGCCTGTTCCAAGGGATAAGTACCACCCGTTACTTCAGTAACGATTACTATTTCAGGTGCATAGATGGCATGTTCAAATTCTACAATGACATATCCGCCAAAACCCAAGCTGAAAAAAGCATCAGTATCGTTTAGTACAACATTAGGGTCATTCCTCCCAAGCCTATCTTCGATTTCTTCACCGTAAAAATCTAGACCTTGCTCATATTTATAAACGCTATCAGGAAAAAAAGTACCACGTCTTACACCACTTTCAGAATCATTGATATCAATAATTCTTCCTGCTTCTATCGATACTGTTCCAGCGGTGAAATGAACATTTTCACTTTCTGCAGAAT
>CAYTJC010000300.1:0-2886 GCA_964437875.1 uncultured Dysgonomonadaceae bacterium | reverse complement strand
TTCACTTCATACTTTAAACTTTTTTATGTAAGTTTGCCCTTTAAAAATGATGATATGATCTGTTTTCCGAACGCAAAAATAAATTTGGGCCTCAATATTGTTTCAAAACGAAAAGATGGCTACCACAACATCGAGACCATTTTTTACCCAATCGGGTTGAAAGATGCTCTTGAGGTATTGCCCAGCAAAGGCAAAAAGACCTACAACCTGTTTTCGACAGGCATAGATGTTGGCTCAAATCCAGAAAACAACTTAGTGATAAAAGCACTTGCTCTTATGGGAGCAGATAAGTATATCCCCAACATTGATATTCATTTACTAAAAACAATACCTAGCGGTGCAGGGTTGGGTGGGGGTTCGTCCGATGGTGCATTTATGCTGACCCTTCTCAATAATACATTTGCATTGGGCTATAGTATAGACGAGCTGCAACAATTTGCCGTGAAGCTGGGTGCTGACTGTGCTTTCTTTTTAAAAAACAAACCTGCATTTGCCACAGGCATTGGCGACCAACTAGAAGATATTACTTTATCGCTCCACAATTATCACCTTGTAGTGGTGAAACCCGATATTTCTGTTTCAACCAAAGAGGCTTATGGTTCTATTGTTCCGAAACAACCAGAAAGATCTCTCAAAGAGATAGTAAAGTTGCCCATCCAGGAATGGCGCACCTATATGCACAACGACTTTGAAACTCCTATATTTTTAAAATATCCTGCAATTGCTGAAATAAAAGATAAACTATATGATAGTGGTGCACTTTATGCTTCAATGTCTGGATCGGGTACTGCAGTATATGGTTTGTTTGATAAAAAGATATCGCTTAATTTCCCCAATTGCTTTGTATGGAATAATTACTTGTAACTAATATAAAAATCAATCAGATGTTCAACAAAATCAAACTACTTATGGCACTTCTTGTATGTGCCACTGGGCTTTTTGCTCAATCGAAAACCACTCTGGAGAGTGTTCGAGCTTTCGAACCCATTGTTTTGCAAAAGCCTGTTCTTTTAGACAGTGTAAACTTGAAAGACATGAAGTTTACGGACAAACTTTTGCTTTCTAGTTCTATTTCTATTCCGAAACATGACCTCTTCAACAATACATTAACAGCAGACACTGCTGGTTTTTTCCATATCGCAAAAACAGATTCGGAATATGCGATTCACTTGTTATCGTTCTATCTTGCGGGAGATAATTATGGTAAAGCTAAGCTCACCGTTACATCTCCCAATATGCTAGAAGTATATATTGATGGAGAGAAAAAAGCAACTAAAGCCAATGCAACCGATAGTATATCAAAAGCAGGATCTGCTGAAGCTATGCTTAACGGCACATTGAACAATGCTCGTGTAGTTGTGAAATTACTCTCTTCAAATGCTGAGCCTTTTGATGCAACTGCTGTAAAAATTGAGGTGCAACCCAATAAAGAAGATTCTCTGTTGAATGTTTATTTGACAGATAATCCTTCACGTAGAATGGATATTGAAGACGTTTTGGTTGGCAAACGCGTTTCATCTTCATCAATTTCACCTAGTGGAAGATACGTGTTGATTTATATGGGAGAAACATTGCCTGGAGGAAAATCAAGAGGCAACATGGAGGTGCTTGATACAAAAGAAAAACGTACGCTTATTAGTGAAGTTACAAATCGTGCACAACTTAAATGGATGCCAAAGACTGACATGCTGTCGTATGTAACTGAAACTGAAAATGGGAGAGCAATGTTTAAACTAGATCCGCTTACAATGGAATCATCCATTCTAGCTGAAAATTTACCCATGGAAAGCTTTATGATTGCTCCAGATGAGCAATCTATGTTTTATTCTAGTAAAGAAACAATGACAGTGAAATCACCTGCCAATCTGAAACGTTTATTAGCTCCAGATGATCGTCAATCAAACTATCGTGATAGATATTTTATCTATCAATATTTTTTCGAAACGGGTCTTTCACAACAGATAACATTTGGAAAACAAACAGCAAGACCAAGCAGTGTATCTTCTGATGGAAAGTATTTACTTTTCTCTACATCTGAAGAGAATTTAACTGAGCGTCCTTTTAGCACTAATTCAATGTACATGTTGGAGCTGGCAACAATGGAGATAGACACATTGTGGAAAGACGAAAAGTTTACTTCATCAGCACAGTTTTCACCTGATAACAAACAGATTCTCATTAATGGGGGTCCTGAATCTTTCAATGGCATAGGGTTGAACATAAAGGATGGTCAAATAGCCAATAGTTATGATACGCAGAGTTATATCATGGATATTGCAACCAAAACGATAGACCCAATAACAAAGAATTTTGATCCAACTATCGACTCTCAAGTATGGAGTAGAGTGGATAATCATATTTATTTACGTGTGCAAGACAAGGATAGGGAAAATGTGTATAAATACAATCCTAAGAATCGCAAATTCTCTAAACTAAACTTGAATGAGGATGTGATTACTTCTTTTGATTTGGCAAGCAATTCTGAATGGGCTACTTATACTGGTGTGAGTGTATCAAACTCTAAACGAAGCTACATGTTGAATCTGAAAAACGAAAAATCAACATTGATTTCAGATCCTTATAGCGAACGACTATCAGAGTTGTCATTGGGTGAGGTGAAAGATTGGAATTTTAAATCATCCTTTGGCGATGAAATTGAAGGGCGCTACTACCTTCCCCCCAATTTTGATCCCAATAAGAAATACCCTCTTATTGTATATTATTATGGTGGAACTAGTCCAACACAAAGAGGTTTTGAAAGCACTTATCCATTGCATGTTTATGCTGCACAAGACTACATTGTTTACACCCTGCAACCCAGTGGAACGACTGGCTTTGGACAAGAGTTCTCTGCTCGTCATGTAAATGCATGGGGCATACAAACAG
>CAYTJC010000299.1:0-2895 GCA_964437875.1 uncultured Dysgonomonadaceae bacterium | reverse complement strand
GAAACTTCAACTTGATTGTGGGCGATGTGAAACAAAGTATCTATCGTTGGCGCAATTCTGATTGGCGATTGCTTGAAGAGCAGATTGTGCAAGACTTTACCAAAGCTAACATCCAACAGCATGTATTGGAAACCAATTGGCGTAGCGATGCCAACATTATCCAATTCAACAATGAATTCTTTAAGCTAGGTGCCACTGTTATGCAGCGCGAATTCATCGGTACTGATGAGGAGATTCAAAACTCGGCTTACTACTCAACGAAGATTGAAGATGCATACAGTCAGGTTTCCCAACAAGTTGCACCTCACAACCTAAAAGAGAAAGCCGGCAAGGTGAGCATCCAATTTATTGATCAAGATGAAAAAGATAACTGGCGTGACCAATCTATGCAGCAATTGCCGCACACTTTAGAAAAACTACAAGAGGAAGGCTTTCGTCTCAAAGATATTGCCATACTTGTGCGAACAGGCAAAGAAGCTGTAGCAGTATCTGAAGCATTGTTGCACTATAAAGATGAGCATCCCGACACAAAATACAACTATGATTTTATTTCGAATGAAGCTTTGTTGCTCAACAACTCTTCGTGCGTAAAAACTGCTGTGTCACTGCTTCAATATATCAATAGTCCGCTAGAAATGACGGTACGCGTTCGTGCCATTTACGAGTATTATCGCTTCACTACCAAGATGAATGCATCGGATATATTCGACAACTATGTGCAACAACACTCGGATGAATTTCCAGAAGAGTTAGGTCAGGAGCTTGCTCCAATTTTGTCTCTACCCTTGTATGAAATGACTGAAGCTTTGTTTGATTTGCTGAAAGGTGCTACACAAGCAACCGACACTGTCTATATCCAAGCATTTTTAGATTTGATTAACGATTATAGTGCACGCAAAACTGCCGACTTGAATGGCTTTCTAACTTGGTGGAACGAGGTGAAAGAGAAGAAAAGTCTTTTTTCGCCCGATAATCAAGATGCCATTCAGCTTATGACCATTCATAAATCAAAAGGGTTGCAGTTTGGGGTAGTTATTTTGCCATTTGCCAATTGGGCATTTCCTCCCCGAAGTGGAGTCAATATCTTGTGGTGCAAGCCAGAGGAGTCGCCTTTTGATGAGATTGGTGTAGTACCTGTGAGATATTCAGATAGGTTGGCCTCCACCATATTCAAACAAGACTACTTGGAAGAGAAGCTCTACTCGTATATAGATAATCTCAACTTGCTCTATGTGGCTTTTACACGACCTAAACACCGTTTAATCGTTTCGTCACCTAAACCTAAAGAGCCTAAGAAGAATCAGCCCGTTCAGATTAAGAATGTATCTGATCTTTTGTGGAGTAGTGTTTCAAACCCATTGTTTCTTGAAACGACTGAAACGAAAGAGACAAACGAATCTATCAAAGAGAATTTTGACAAAGAAACACTGTTATTCAATTTTGGCAAGTCGAAACCATTGGACAAAGTGAAAGGACCACCTTTTGTGGCAGAGACTGCCGATATGAGTTGGCAATCTACTCCGTTTCGCAATCGCTTAAAGATGCGTTTGTCCGGTATAGGCTATTTCTCTGACGATGGCTCACGTGATTTTGGTACGCTGATGCACGAAGTTGTGAGCCAAATGCTAACCTTGGACGATTTGGACAGTGCATTGGAGAGCAAAGTGTTGAGCGGAGAGCTCACCACCCATGAAAAACTAAATGTGCATGAGCTGCTTTCTCAAAGTTTATCGCTGCCAGAGGTGCAAGATTGGTACTCGGGCAACTATCATGTGCTCAATGAGCAACAGGTGTTGCATCCATCCATGAACTTCATTCGTCCCGACCGCGTAATGATCAAAGATAATGAGGTGGTGGTGGTTGATTACAAATTTGGAGAATCTGTGGAGAGTAAATATGTGAAGCAGGTGCAACGTTATGTCAAAAGCATTCAAGATATGGGTTATGCCAATGTGCGAGGCTACGTGTTTTATGTGAAACTACACAAAGTGGTGCAGGTTTAAACTTCTATTCGAAACAAACATGACCTAAATGGGCGAAAACTTTCGGTTTCGTGCTAATCACTTCCAATAGCACAAGAGTTAAATGTGATATTTCTTTAAAAAAAGACGTGTTTTTACTTGTATAGTCGAGAATAATGTATATCTTTAGGTATTCGTGTGAAATTGTCACATCTATTGTTTTATACAATAACCCTAATAATTTGAAATGATATGAAAAGAGTAGTTGCAAGTTTATGTTTTATCACTAGTACGGTGATGTGTGTGGGTTTAGTTGCTCAAAACAACGATATTAAGCTAGAGAACTCAACCGAAAAAACCGCACCTCTCGAAAAAATAAGTAGTGTTGGTGTGCGAGAATTGCCCAACTCCATTAAGCCTTTTGTAGGAGTTTGGTCTTTAGAAAGAATTATTACAGATACAAATGGGGAAAAGAAAAAAGCTCACCCGGGTACCTTTATGATAATTCATTCTGACGCTTCTTACACCATATTTGTTTATACGGATGTAGGTGCTGTTATCACTAGCCAAGGAAGTATTATAGTTGACTCACCTGATGTATATATTGAGGTTATTTCTCAACATGTAAATAGCTCTCTTGTAGGTATTTCTAACCGAATAGAGTATCAATTAGATTTTAATTATTTGCATAAATCGTTTTGGGTTGAAAAAGATAAAGAAGGTGGTGATTATAAGAGAGAGGTCAACGAGACATGGAAGCGAGCAACAATGCCTGCTCCAGGATCGTATGAAGATAATCCTGCTTTCCCTATTTAATAAGCAATGCATAGTGACGTAAGTAATACGTCAAATTCATTAAATTACAAAACGTGTATGTCTATAGCAAAGAGTCTTCTTGCTACTAGCATACACGTTTTTGCTTTTTGCACCTTTT
>CAYTJC010000298.1:0-2947 GCA_964437875.1 uncultured Dysgonomonadaceae bacterium | reverse complement strand
GGGGTTGACATAGAACCGTCAACTTGCACATTCCCACTCTGAGTTGCCATTAGGTTTTCGAAACCAACCTCCGACACCATATCATTATAGATACGAGCTGCCTTTTCTCCATCGCCTAAACGGGTATAACACCATATTCTCCAAGTTCTATTCCAATTTCCACCCATGTGAGGCCATTTTGGGCCATATTGGGTGTGACCTCTCATATTGAGAGATGTAGTAGCTGCTTTTGCCAATTCTGGCGTTTTTATTGGATCAATTTGTCTTCCTGGCATCAATGCATACATGTGAGATATGTGGCGGTGATGGTTTCGCGGATTATCTACATCCCAAGCCCATTCTTGAATTTGTCCGTATTTCCCTATCCGTAACGGTAATAAATTATCGCGCGTCTCTTTTACTTTTTCAACAAAAGAGGGGTCTGTGTCTAACGTTTCTGCGGCTTGCATTACATTGGAGAAAAGGTCGTAAACCATTTGAATATCCTGATATACTCCAGGAAGGTTAAACAATTTATTGGCTCTTGTTTCTCCGCTACTCGCTGTATATTCAAGTGGTTTACCATCTTTAAACTCAACACCATGTTCAGCAGAAACAGTAGGTGCAACAATAAGCTTTCCCTCATATTCCACCAAGTTTTGCAACCAGAAGAGAGCTGCCTCTTTCATAATTGGGTACGCTTCATTTTTCAAATACTGCTTATCCATCGTATATTCATAATGACTCCAAAGATGTTGGCAATGCCACGCTGCACCACTTGGATACATTCCCCACAACATATCAGAACCTGGAGATGCATATCCCCAAATATTGCCTGTTGCATGACTCACCCACCCTTCGGTATTGTAGTAGGCTTTGGCAACTTTCCGACCTGGTTCTACCAATGTTTTAATCCAGTTTACGTACGATTCATGGCACTCGGGTAGATTGAGCGGGCCAGCTGTCCAATACATTTCTTGTAAGTTGATGTTACTCTGATAATTGCCACTCCAAGCAGCAGTGCGGCCTGGCACCCAAAGTCCTTGCAGGCCTGATGGCAATGTGGTTGAGCGAGATGAGCTTATCAAAAGATACCTCCCAAAATTGAAGAGAAGAACTTTTAGGCCTGCATCGTCTGTCATTCCTGTTTGCAACATTTCGTAGCGCTCATTAGTGGGTAGTACTTCAAGGGTTGGGTCACCATCCATTTCCAATGATACACGATCAAACAAGTTTTTATAATCTGCAATATGGTCGGCTTTCAAAGCATTGTATCCTTTTTTTGTTGCGTCGGCAATACTATTTGATGTTATTGCATGGGGATTGGCACCCTTATACAAAGGTGCCACAAGTGTGTATTCTGTAGCAGCGGTATATAAAATAGTTGCTGCGTTAGCTCCTGATAGGGTTAAGAAATTCCCATTTACTGAAAGTTCTCCTCCATCGTTCAATACTTTTATTATTACCTGATACGCTTGATTGTTTCCATCAATCTTACCCTTAACTCTAATTTCGTTGCCGTTAATAGTAATTTGCTTATCGCTGTGCGTGAAATCGTGACGAAGAGAGAAACCAAGTTTCCCAGGGGTATCACTTTCGAAACGATAAGCCATTAAACGATTGGGATAGCTAGCGAAATATTCTCGTTTGAAATTCACATCATCCACCGAATAGTTGATGGTTGCCAATGATTGGGATACATCGAGTACACGTTTATAATTGCTCACTTCGCCTTCGTGGTTATCGAAAGAGATATACAGCTGCCCAATAGAGGTGAACGAACCAAAATCGGCATAATCACCCACAAATTTTGACGCAACCAATTTATCTGCTTTCTCAATTTCTCCGCCAATAATGGCTTCACGAATATCTTTCAGGTAAGTGTTACTTCCTTCCACAATACCGTAGTTGTAATCCTTGTTTTGCCCAGGGCCACCCAACCACATGGTCTCTTCGGTGATATCGAATCGCTCTTCTTTGACACCGCCATAAAAAGAAGCTCCCATATAACCGTTGCCTATATGTAATGCTTGAGTTTTCCAATCCTCTGCAGGATAGTTGTACCAAAGTATAGCGTTGTTACTTTGAGCAAAAAGAAGGGTTGTGCCCAGAACACACAATTGGATAACAAGTAGTAGTTTTTTAAATTTCATAGATAGTATTTATTATAATTGCAGAGTAGTTACTTCGTTTATTAATAGAAAGGACATTGCGTGCAACTCCATAGTTTGTAAAGTTGTTTAACTATGGGAAACTTCGCTATCAAGAATTTGCAATTCCTGTTTCTCTATTGTCTCAAAATAGGGCTCTCTTTTGAGAGTTGGTTGAGACTCATCATACCACGATTTGAAGGGAATGTGCAATTTCAACAAGCTTGCAATAGCGGTAATATAGGGGGCTGTAAGTAGTTTTATTACATAAACAATGAGAGCAGATACAACCAATGTTATTGCTGCACTCAATAGAAACATCCACAACCCATCGTTGATATAGATAAGGTAAATGCTTTTTGTCAAACCACTCTTCACTAAAGTGAACACTAAAAGACCAATAGAAACTAAATAATTAAAGATGTTGTAGAACCTAGCTTCAAAGTTGTTGCTCTTTTTTTGTTGCTCTTCTTGTTTTGCTTTGTAGTCTTGGTACACAGCATACTGCTCTTCGGTAATTTCGGAGTTGTGTAGAGGAGTTGATTTCATAAATGAGTGTTTGTATTATAGACAGTTCTCCCAGCTTGTTGATAAATCTCTTGCACCCTATTCAGACAGTGTCGTTGATAAACCCTAGCATCTGAAACAAAAATAGTCAATTAATAGCAAACTTGTAAGTAAAAGAGGATTAATAAATTTGGGATGTAGTTATTGTGCATCTTTATGGATGGTTGTGGGGATGGGGGCAAGCCAGTGTTGTTGAAGCACTGACCTGCCCCATAAAATGTATTTCTATTTCATTTGGGGCAGAGACCATC
>CAYTJC010000297.1:0-2960 GCA_964437875.1 uncultured Dysgonomonadaceae bacterium | reverse complement strand
AAGAGAATGGTATTCAAGGACGTGTTATTACAACTTTTGTTGTAGAGCGTGATGGTAGCATATCTGATGTGAGAGTTGTGAGAGGGCAAGACCCTTCGCTGGATAAGGAAGCTGTACGTGTAATTAAAACGATGCCTAAGTGGACTCCAGGTCAACAGCGTGGAAAACCTGTACGTGTGCGTTTTACATTGCCTGTAGTGTTCCGTCTTCAAAATTAATTTACGAATACAATTTGTTTTGTAACCAATAAATATAAAAGCTGCTTTATATCATTAAGGCAGCTTTTATTGATTATATTCAAATCTAGGTACTTCAAATAATGATACATACATCTGTAGCTTTAGAAAAGAAAATAAACATAGCCATTAGGGGCTTGAGCTATGAGAAAGAACCTAAATCTTTGTTCAATCCCATTGAATATATTTTATCTTTAGGCGGAAAAAGACTCAGACCCATTTTGGCTTATATGGCCACAAATTTATTCAGTGATAATATCGACAGGACTACTGACCCTGCAATTGGTATTGAGATTTTTCACAATTTTAGCTTGCTACACGACGACTTGATGGACAATGCTTCTATAAGACGTGGCGAGCCAACTGTACATACAAAATGGAATGCTAACACAGCTGTGCTTTCAGGAGATGCAATGCTGATAGATGCATATAGGTATATAACAAAGGTGCCAACAGATATCTTATCTAGCATTCTTGATGTTTTTACTACTACTGCCATGCAAGTTTGCGAAGGGCAGCAATACGATATGGACTTTGAAAAGCGGTTAAACGTAAAAGAGTCGGAGTATATTGAAATGATTCGTTTGAAGACAGCTGTTCTTTTAGCAGCATCTCTGAAAATTGGAGCCATTTTGGGCAATGCAAGCGAAGAGGATGCCAATAGTTTGTATGAATTTGGTATCAATATTGGTTTGGCTTTTCAATTGAAAGATGATTTGTTGGATGTATATGGTAATCCAATTGACTTTGGCAAAAATATTGGCGGTGATATATTGAGTAATAAGAAAACATTCTTACTTATAAAGGCTCTCGAAAACAGTAAAGCACAAACCAGTACAACTCTTAATGAATGGATTGCAGCTGAACACTTTGATCCGGAAGCGAAAATAAATGCTGTTAAAGAAATATACGATCTTTTAAAATTGGAGACTCTTACTGAGAAATTCATACAAAAATATTATCTTGCAGCAATGAAATGTTTAGCGGAAGTGAATGTAGCAGACGACAGGAAAAAAGAACTTCTGGTTTACACAAACAATTTGATGAACAGAGAAAAATAAAAAAGGTTTTTTATAATAGCAATGCTTTTAGGAGCGTTTTTTATTTTTCGTATTTACTATATAAATATGCCTTATAGAAGACTTCCTAATACCGATAGCGCACGAATTAAAGCCCTCAAAATAGCAATTGATAAGTGTTCGAATACAGATTTTAATGATGTTGTTGTTTCAATGCAAGCTTTATATAAAGCAAAGTCAGCAGTTGCTAAGTTCGAAAGGTTGTGTAAATTGTATCAGCAAACCTACGAAACACAGATTAGGGCCAATAAATCTTTTCAGAAGCAAATTAAAAATGCTAGAATGTATATATCTCATTTTGTGCAAGTCCTTTATTTATCAGTAATAAGGGATGAAATAAAACACTACAATCTTAATCTCTACGGCTTGGTGAATAGTGATATGCTTGTTCCTGATTTGTCCACAAATGAGTTGTTGCTCGAATGGGGACAAAATATTATTACAGGAGAAGAAAAACGTATCGCTAAAGGGGGTGTTCCCATATACAATCCAACCATAGCCAAGGTAAAAGTTATGTATTCCATCTTCAGTGATGCTTATCAGACACAAAACATGCATCAAAAAGCAACTAATAGAAGACAAATAGACGTTGTAAACTATCGTTCGGAAATTGATGAGATGATTCTGGATATATGGCAACAGGTTGAGGAGGCTAACAGTAGTTTTTCTGCAAAAGAGAAAATAAAAAAAAACAAAGAATACGGTATTGTTTATTATTATAGAAAAGGAGAAGTAATAGAATAATGTTTATTGACACACACGCTCATTTATATGTAGATGATTACATAGAGGACTTGTCTGATGTTGTAAAACGAGCACAACAGGTTCATGTTGATAAAGTAATACTGCCAAATATTGATGTATCTACTATTGGATTACTTAGAAAGGCAATGCAAGAGTATCCTGGTTTTTTCATACCCATGATGGGGCTTCATCCTACAAGTGTAAAAGATAACTTTAGAGAAGAATTAGACATTGTTTATGAGGAGCTCAACAACAAGAAAGATTATGTTGCAATTGGAGAAATTGGAATTGATCTTTACTGGGATACTTCCTATTTAGAGGTGCAGGTAGAAGCTTTTGAAACACAACTTAAATGGAGTATTGAAAAAGACCTACCTGTAGCCATTCACTCTCGAAATTCTTACAAGGAGATTATAGATTCTGTGAAACGTGTAGGTGGAGAAAAATTACGAGGTGTCTTTCACAGTTTTAGTGGAGATGCCAATGATTTAAACAACTTGTTGAAGTTTGACAACTTCTATATAGGGATAAACGGAATTGTCACTTTCAAAAATTCGGACTTAAGAGATGTTTTAAAAAACTGCACACCAGAACGGATAGTTTTAGAGACTGATTCTCCTTATTTAAGTCCCGTTCCTAATCGAGGTAAAAGAAATGAACCAATATACTTAAAACATATAAATCAGGCATTATCTGATATCTACGCTATTGATTATGAAGAAATGGCGCAAATTACTAAAACAAATGCTATGTATCTTTTTCATTTAAATATCTGAAAGTCTGTTTTTTATACATTGAAATAGTAGGAAACCCTTTATCTATCTACAAATTTATTTCATTTATGGGTGGTAATGTTGGATAATTTCTCTATTTTTGTCATGAAAATGAGATGTAAGTGAAA
>CAYTJC010000296.1:0-2966 GCA_964437875.1 uncultured Dysgonomonadaceae bacterium | reverse complement strand
GTGTTTATCAAATCCTTCATCTCCGATTGCTCAAAACACAATGTGTTTATCAAATCCACCATCGCCGATTGCCAAAACACAATGTATTTCTTGAATCCTTCATCGCCGATTGTTCAAATACATTGTGTTTTTGGAATCCATCATCGCCGATTGCTCTGTTTTTTATTCTTTCTTTGAAATTGCACGTGCAATGGCTTCTGTTTTATGAGCATTTTGTCTGTGAAAGTTGTGAGGTTAATCACTTGTGCTGTTTGGAATCAGTGCACCCAATATTACCCATGCCTGTTTACTCCATTTTCTAGATCTCCATTGCACTCTTCCAATAGTTGCTTCTTCAGTCTTTCGGCAATCTGCGGATAATCTGCAATTAAGTTCCGTCGCTCTTGCGGATCTGTTTTCAGGTGATACAATTCATATACCGCTTCGCGTTTATAATACCTAAGTTTCCAACCAGAGTTCTCCACAATGGCGGGTCCTAAGTTCGACCCAAATACTACATATCGCTGGGGGCTATGAATGGCATCTTGTGTCAAAATATTCCAGAAAGATGTTCCATCTTTTTCAGACAATAGGTCGATGCCTAACATTTCGGCAAAAGTAGGTAGTAAATCGTAATTCGAAACTAATTGCTCACTCACCCTACTCTCAAATTTAGAAGCACAGTAGAAAGTCAAAGGCACATTCACGCCACCCTCCAAATTGCTCCGCTTCATGCCTGCCATAGATGCATTGCCATTGAAGACATCGCCCGACAAGTTGCTATAATATTTATCTGTGTAGTCATCAAACCGTTCTCCCGTCACCCTATTGCGGTAAGGCTTTTCGCATCTATCTTTTTGTGCATAATAGATTTCATGACCATTGTCTGACGAGAAAATCAGGATCGTATTGTCGGCCAACCCTAATTTATCAATCTCATCCATGATAACCCCTACATGAATATCCAACATTTTCACCATAGAGGCATACTCCTTTTCTATAGCGGTGAGGTCTGGGTTATTTGCAATTTCTGGATATACATGCGGTATTGCCACTGGCCCATGAGGAAGCTGAGTGGGATGATACAGAAAGAAGGGCTTGTCTTTGTTATCATTTATAAAACTGAGCATTTTTTCTAGAAAAAGATCTTGTGAGTAAATCTCTTTTCCTGTCAAATCATGTCTTTCGGCATAGGTGCGGGGCGTTTCTCCTTCTAAGCTTTTCCCACAATCAAGTCGGGTGTTTCCTTCAATAGGCACTACCTTTCCACTCTCAAAAAGATAGGGAGGATAGAACCCGTGGCAACGTTGATGATCTAGGTATCCATAATAATAGTCCCAGCCACGTTGTTCCATTTGCTGGCGAGTGGCAGTGAAACCCCATTCTAGTTTTCCAACTTGGGCTGTAACATAGCCTGCTTGTTTGAAAACCTGTGGTAAGTACAAATCATTTTCTGGCAAACGAACATCATTGCTATTAATGTTTTTCTCAATAGCAGCAATCTCTTTTTCTTCTGTGGTGTTTAAAAACATTCCACCGCCATTTATTTTCCATTTATCTGTGTGGCAATCGTGATAGCCAGTAAGCAGGGAAGCTCTTGCAGGAGCTGATAGCATACATCCATAAGCGTTGTTGAAAGAGACACCGTTTTGAATTAATTTGTCGATGTTTGGTGTAGAAAATTGCTCTTGCCCGTAGGTAGAAAGCAATCCTTTGCCCAAATCATCTGCATAGATAAAGATTACATTGGGATGATTTATCTCTGTTTTGCTGCTAGGGTTTGCCGAAAGAGCAACAAATGGAAGTGCGATTAAAGAAGAAATAACATTTTGCCTCATAGTTTGTTATTTAATCGTAGCCGATTATATATACAGTATAGGGGTTAGTTTGTGCAAATATATAAAAGAGTGAGCACACCTGTTTGTAAAAGCAGTAATTAATTCACTATAAAGACTGATTTAAAACAAACGGCCTATTACATACAACTATTTGATAATTAATCTTGTATTTCATGGTTCTTTTGCATAACTTGTAGCAGAATAGAGAAAGGATGTATTTTTTATTGTATAAGGCTATAAGAATTAAAACCACAAGGTTTTATTCTATTATTCAAAAAGCGAGATTTTAAAACGATACCATCATGAAAAGTTTTAATTTATTCTTCAAAACCTACTTTCGTAACTGTTTTTCGCTTCTCTGTTATATACCTCTTACTATTATATTGGTATCAATGATTATCCTTTCGTGTAGTACCACAAAGAAGGTTCCTTTGCAAAATCAGAAAGTGGAAATGACTAGCAATAATGATAGCACAGAACACACTTTGATTGTACTAGACCCAGGGTTTGAGTCTTACCTGATAAGTAAACCTTCGGCACATTTTTATTCTCAGCAATATTATGAAAGTTGGAACGATAGGTATGTTAGGGAGTGGAATGCAAGACATCGAGACCCCTTGCGATATGGGCCATTTTACGAGACAGAAATATTTTATGACCTTGCCGAAGATTATGGATTGGATTTAAATTATCGGCTCTATTACTATTTTCAGTTCATAAAAGACCAATATGGCATTGTGTTAATAGGCAGAGGAAGATAGCAGTTATATTGGCATTCAGATATAATAAAATTGAGAATAATATGAGAGTCTTGCCAAATAATATTTAGATTAGAGTAATATATTATGAACTATTCTAAAATATTAGTATCTTTGAAAGCAACAATAAACATATAATATCGTATGAAAGAGAGAGTAAATCATAAACACACCTTTTTATCTTAAACACAAAAGATGCAAAATATCTTTTGTAAAACAATTGTAACACTAATAATAAAGATATATTAGTGCCTTACCAAAGAAACAAATAAAGTATAACCGAACAAACAATATATTCATCATGAGCAGAGCATTTATTAATGAAGATCAACAAGTGGACGTGCCTTTTGTGCCACCACGTGCCGATTTACCAGCAGGCGTTACCAATTAT
>CAYTJC010000295.1:0-2979 GCA_964437875.1 uncultured Dysgonomonadaceae bacterium | reverse complement strand
TTGGGTGTGATCTCAGCCCGATTTGTTGGGCACCCCTGTTGTGAATATTACCACAAAGGTAAGTGTTTTTTGTTTGACTTATTCTATAGTTGACTCTTTAATTTTATAAACAATGCAACCTGGCTCTGTTTCATGGTCTTTTACATAGCTGTTACAAGAGTCATTACGAAGAAGATATATTATCAAAAAATCGCCACTTGCTGCAACAGTAAAATAAACACCCAGGAAGAATATTATTGCATTTCCTGTGATAAAAGCCCCAATTGTGGGGAGTATTCCTAATAGAATAGCAGGCATGATAGCTCCTGCAATATAATGTTTCACTTTTAAGTAACCTTTGCAATGACAATAAGGAGTGAGGTATTTCCATAAAACTCCAAACCTTATAGCTCTTAATCTTTCTTTTGCAAAGAGTGCCCAAGTGAGCCCATGAATAATTTCATGAAGAACAATTCCGAAGAATATGGAGAAGATAAATAATGCGCAATCTTGTAAGAAATCGAACCAATGAAAATATGAAAAGTAGGAGTAAAACGATTGAAAATATATAATAACAAAAGGCACAACTAATGCTACAATAAGTATTCCTAAGAGGCGCATGTATAAAAAACTAGCTTCTTGGATGCTAAAAGTTATCAGCTTTTTTTCGTAGTTGATTGTATCTATGTTGGCGTGCATTGTATTGTTCTTTTATTGAGAGTGTAAGTTAATGTTATTTTAAAGAATACCCAAACATAAAAAACGTTCTAAGCACTGATTACTATAAACCATTTGTATGATAGTATGTTATAAATTATATCACACAAAATTAAAATAAAACAAGATGAAACATTTATTACTCATTTTCTTACTTACGGCTTTTACACTTTCTGTATCTTGCCAAGAACAGAACAATGAGAAAAGTAAAAATGAACTTCCAATTGAAACGCCTACTGAACCCTCAACCGAAGCTCCAGCCGACACTATTCCACCAAACGGTACAGATTCTATTTATCCACCTGTAGAAACTCAAAAACCCAATGCAAACTATAAGCCAGCTTTTGAAGGACAAACTCGAATAAGTGGAGTGAAAACAAAAACTCCGTATGAAGTGGAAATAATAGCGGAAGGTTTATCTAATCCATGGGCAGTTACATCACTTCCAGATGGAAGATTACTCATAACCGAAAAGGCAGGTAAGCTACGCATTGCTACAACAATGGGAGTGGTGAGTGATCCAATTACTGGTATTCCTGAAGTTGACAGTCGTGGCCAGGGGGGCCTTCTTGACGTAGCACCCGCTCCCGATTTTGAAACGAGCCGTATGCTTTACTTTACGTTGGCAGAGTTTTCGAAGAATAAAACAGAAGGTTCGCTTACAGCAGTAGGAAGAGGAAAACTATCAGCCAATGAACGACAGATTGAAAACTTTGAGATTATATTTCGTGCAATACCTTATTTCGATAATAGTATGCACTTTGGCAGTCGTGTTGTTTTTGATAATAAAGGCAACATTTTTGTTTCCACTGGCGAACGATCAGATATGAGAACACGACCGAAAGCTCAACATTTGGATAATGGATATGGAAAAGTAGTTTATATTACTACCGAAGGCAAGCCTGTTGCAGGAAATCCATTTATAAACACAGCCAATGCTTTGCCTGAGATTTATTCTTATGGGCATCGCAATGCCCAGGGTTTGGATATTCATCCAGTAACTGGTGATTTGTGGTTAAGTGAAATGGGTCCTCGAGGTGGGGATGAGATTAATTTGATAAAGCCAGGGAAGAACTATGGTTGGCCAACTATTGGATATGGGATAGAATACAATGGCAAAAAGGTGGGCGATGGAATCACTCAAAAAGAGGGAATGGAGCAGCCCGTTTACTATTGGGACCCTGTGCTATCGCCAAGTGGTATGACATTTTACAACTCTGATATTATCCCAGAGTGGGAAAATAATTTATTTATAGGTGGTTTAAGCAGCAAGCACATTGCCCGTCTTGTAATTAAAGATAATAAAGTAATAGGGGAGGAGAGATTGCTTGTAGAAGAAAATCAACGCTTTCGTGATGTTGGAGTAGGAGCAGATGGAGCTCTTTATGCAGTGACTGATGCTGGAAGATTGTATCGCATATCTAAAAAGTAGAATGCACAACTATTGTCTAATTCCACTTTTGAATTAGATATTCTCTCTCTTTAATGCAAAACAAAAAGCAACATTCGTTTTATAACGGATGTTGCTTCTTTATATTTATTCTTTGAGAAAATATCTATTTAGTCATTCATTGACACTAGAAATTCTTCATTATTTACAGTTCTACGTAAACGAGTAAGAAGGAAATCCATGGCCTCGCCTGAGTTCATATCCGAAAGGAAGTTTCTCAAGACCCACATGCGTTTCAGCATATCGTCAGATAGAATTAAGTCTTCGCGACGTGTGCTAGAAGCAATAATATCAACAGCTGGGAATATGCGTTTGTTAGATAGTTTTCTATCCAACTGTAGCTCCATATTTCCTGTTCCTTTAAACTCTTCAAAGATTACATCGTCCATTTTTGAACCTGTATCTGTAAGAGCAGTTGCAATAATGGTGAGTGACCCACCATTCTCGATATTACGTGCAGCACCAAAGAAGCGTTTTGGTTTGTGCAGTGCATTTGCATCCACACCACCCGAAAGCACTTTTCCAGATGCTGGTTGCACAGTGTTGTAGGCACGTGCAAGACGAGTAATGGAGTCAAGAAGAATCACCACATCGTGTCCACACTCCACCAGTCGCTTAGCTTTATTTATTACAATTTCTGCCACACGAACATGCCTATCTGCTGGTTCATCAAAAGTAGAAGCAATCACCTCAGCATTTACGCTACGCTCCATATCTGTTACCTCTTCGGGTCGCTCATCAATAAGGAGTATAATCATGTATGCCTCTGGATGATTATCGGCAATAGCATTGGCTATATTTTTCAAAAGCACTGTCTTTCCTGTTTTGGGTTG
>CAYTJC010000294.1:0-2983 GCA_964437875.1 uncultured Dysgonomonadaceae bacterium | reverse complement strand
AATCTTCCCCCATCTCACTTTCTATCACCTCTGCTGCATCCTTCACCTTCACTTGCCCATTCATTAGCATTGGTAGAAGCCAGTCGCGTAGCTTAGTTAGCTGCCTGTCTTCTTGGTGTAATAAAAGTTGCCTTGATTGAATTGGTTTTAATTTATTATCGAGTTCGTTTATAAACTCAATTGGTGGTATAACAATTCGGCTTTGCTTTAAGTGTTCCTGTGTTATATGGCCCATAGTTGTTTTTCTAAGGTTGGCTATCATCTTGAAGTGTTCTAAGTAAGCCATTAGTTGGAAGTAATAGAAAGACTTTGGATACTCCTCAGATGTAACTTTAAAGATATGCTGATTTAATCCACCTTGACCACCAGACCAAATCATAACTTCAAGAGAAGCAGACCAAGAAAATAAAACATCGCCATCATTTACAATTAATTTCTCTGGAATATCTCTTCTCACTTTCTCTGTACACTCTGTAAAACCTTCCCGCATTTCACGAATTTTGATTACAGGAAAATACTCATCATTTGTTGGTCTGAATTTCTGACAAGCTAATCCGTTGGCAAATGATGCAATATCTAATAACGTACCAACCTCCCACCCCTCCGGCACCTCCCTCTTCAACTCTTCATTATAAACCATTTTTCCACCCGACGTTTTATAGGGTTTCCCCTCTTCATTTGGGAAATCAAATTGTACAAACCAATAGTCGTAAAGCATTTTTGCCATGGCTTCTAGCTCTTGGTTTATTTGGTTGTTGAGTTCTATTTTGGAATCGAGAGAACTGAGAACATTTACAATTCCTCTTCTCACATGTCCTTTTGGAACTGGGACTTCAAACTCTTGAATTGATTTTAGCGATAAGTTCTTAATTATAGAGCCAGTTGCAACATTATAAAAATGTTCTTGAACTCCAGTTAATTGAAAATAATAGTAAATGAACCGATTTATATCTGTTTTGAAATTTAAATATGCCGCACTCTTTCCTAACATAACTCTTTCATTGTTGAAAAATGCCATACTTCCTAAAGTGCCATTTATCGAAAGCAATAATGAGTTATTATCTAATAATATAAAGTTTTTTTCAAGCTCTGATTCAGTTACAGTTTTAGTATCCTTTGTTATTTCTATCTTGCCATTTTTAAGATTATTCCCGTTGATAAAATATATTCCTGTATTATCTCTATATTCAGGTGTACCATGAAGTCCATCACTAATTCTTGTACATAGTTCTCTTAGCTGAGATTTTGGCCAACTCCTATTCATATCCCAACCCTTTCAAATTACCCTGTATCTCCTTCTCCAACAAACGCCCCTCTTCAAACAACACTCCCAGTCTCTTTTCAAACCCATTCATCTTAGCAGTAAACTCTTCGTGCGTTATATCCACATACTCTATTTTCACTTCAAAGTATTGCCCAGCGCTTAGCGAGTAGTTCTTTTCTTTTATCTCATCGTAGCTTACTACTACAGAGAAATCTTCCACCGCTATCTTTTGATTGAAAGTATCTATGATTTGTTTTTCCTCCTGTGTAGTCAACACAGTTTTTTGATTCTTACCCTCCTTCACTGTTTCGCCCAAGTTGGAAGCATCTATTAGCACCACATCTTCTTTGTTGGTTTTGTCGATAAACAAAACAGAAACATTCGTACCCGTAGCAGCAAAAATATTGCTCGGCATACTCACCACACCTGCCAACATTTTCTTTTCTATCAATCGCTCGCGTATTTTTTTGTCTATCCCACTTTGGGCAGTAATAAATCCTGTGGGTACTACTACAGCTGCTTTCCCATTTGGTTTCAAAGAGGAAATGATATGTTGTAAGAACAGTAAATATATTGCCATACCCTCCTTCTTCTTCTTGGGCACATTAGGTATTCCTGCAAAAAATCGATCTTTGTTCTCTTTGCTGTCCAAATCGTCGCGATAGTCAGAAAAGTCTAATTTGAACGGAGGGTTTGAAACTATGTAGTCAAACTTGGTGAGTTTTCCTTTTTCGTCTTTGTGATAAGGGTGCAAAATGGTGTTCCCTTGAATAATGTTTTGGATGGAGTGCACCAAGTTGTTTAAAATCAGATTGAGTCGCAACAAACTCGAAGACTTTTGGCTTATATCTTGTGAGTAGATAGTGCATTTGTCTTCGCCAATGGCATGAGCTATATTCATGAGCAGTGTGCCCGAACCTGCGGATGGGTCGCACACAGTGACGTTTTGCACAGGTTTGTCAACTAAGATAGCTGCCATAATTTTAGATACAGCATGAGGAGTGAAATACTCGGCATATTTACCTCCACTGTTAGAGTTATAGTCCTTAATTAAGTACTCGAAAATGGTGGCATAAAAATCGAACTTCTGATTAAAGATGTGTTCAAAGTTTACATCTACCAGTTTATTGATAATGGCTCTTGCAAAAGCATCTCTTCTTGAGCTATCGCTAATGTATTGGGTAATGCGCTCAAACAACTGCACTTTTGCGCCACCATCAGTTTTTACAGCGAAGATATCGTTGTTTTTGATGGCAATATCCATTAGGGTATCATCGAAAAGCTTGGAAAAATCACTCTCGTTTTGCCTATCGAAGAGGGTAGATATAAAATGTTCTTTGTTCAGTCGTGCTGTATCTGCACTTAGTTGCAGTAGAAGCATTTCGTAATCGTCGTCCGAGTAATTGCTCAGCTCCACCTCCCAATTACTTGAATCACGTAGTTTGCTATCAATTTTTTTAATTTCGTAGGCAAACTTATCGTTCATAAATTTGTAGAGGAATACTTGCGTAATTATCTTAAACTCATTGCCATCATTGCCCAATCCATAGTTGGCACTGATGCTTTTGAGGTTGTCAATCAGTTCTTTTGTTTTGTCTTTAAAATCTATATCTGTCATGTTTTCTTATTATGTTCATTCTTTTATCCCGGAGGGATTATATGTTTATAGCAATATTTCGAAAATGTAAGATACGACCCCATTCGGGGTCGAATGTTATT
>CAYTJC010000293.1:2616-2987 GCA_964437875.1 uncultured Dysgonomonadaceae bacterium | reverse complement strand
CCATCTGCCCATCATTCCACTCATCGAGGGGTGCGATGTATCTGAAGAGAGTTTCGATGCCAAAGAGGGAATCATGATCAATTCAGATTTCATGAACGGCCTCCCCGTGTCAGAAGCCATTGGCAAAGCCATAGATGAGATTGGTAAAAGAGGACTGGGCTATAGCCAAGTCAACTTCCGCATCCGCGATGCAACTTTCTCACGCCAACGCTATTGGGGCGAACCCTTCCCCGTCTATTATAAAGATGGCATGCCCTATGTGTTGAGCGACGCAGAGCTACCACTCGAATTACCCCCTGTAGATAAGTTCTTGCCCACCGAAACGGGCGAACCTCCCTTGGCACGTGCCGAAAAATGGGTGTCAGAAGAGG
>CAYTJC010000293.1:0-2581 GCA_964437875.1 uncultured Dysgonomonadaceae bacterium | reverse complement strand
ATCCACCATGCCAGGTTTTGCAGGTTCATCGGCCTACTATCTGCGCTATATGGACCCCCATAACCAACAAATGTTGGTATCGCAAGAGGCCAACCACTATTGGCGCGATGTCGATCTATACATAGGTGGCACCGAACACGCTACTGGTCATTTGGTATATAGCCGTTTCTGGAACAAATTCCTTGTCGATCTAGGCGTAGCTTGCGAAGAGGAACCTTTCAAGAAGTTGGTCAACCAAGGCATGATTCAAGGACGCAGTAATTTTGTTTATCGCATCAAGAATACCAACCAGTTTGTATCGCTCAACCTCAAAGATCAGTACGACACAACGGCCATTCATGTCGATGTCAACATAGTTCACCACGATGTGCTAGACCTAGAAGCCTTCAAAAACTGGAATCCAGAATACAAGAATGCAGAGTTTATCCTCGAAGATGGCAAATACATCTGCGGTTGGGCAGTAGAGAAAATGTCTAAGTCGATGTACAATGTGGTCAACCCCGATGATATTGTGGACAAATACGGAGCAGATACTTTGCGTCTCTACGAAATGTTCTTAGGCCCCTTGGAGCAATCAAAACCATGGGACACCAACGGCATCGATGGTGTACACCGATTCTTGCGCAGAGCATGGGCCTTGTTCCACACCAACAATGAGTTTCTTGTAAGCGATGCAGAACCACAACTGGCGGAATTTAAAACCCTGCACAAACTCATTCAAAAGATATCGTACGATATTGAGCATTTCTCGTTCAATACTTCCGTATCGGCATTCATGATTTGTGTCAACGAACTCACTGCACTCAAATGCAACAAGCGCACCATACTCAGAGAGTTCCTTATCTTGCTCTCACCCTTTGCCCCTCACATTGCCGAGGAGCTTTGGAATAAACTGGGCAACGAGGAAACAATTTTCGATGCAGAGTGGCCCATCCTCAATGAGGAATACCTAGTAGAAGATACCTTCAAATATGCTATTTCGTTCAATGGTAAGGTGCGCTACACGCTAGAGTTTCCTGCCGATACTGACAAGACGGAGATAGAACAAACGGTGCTCAATCATCCCGATTCGGTGAAATGGTTGGCAGGCAAAACACCTAAGAAGGTGATTGTGGTGCCAAAGAAAATTGTGAATGTTGTTCTTTAATAGGGACAAGGGAGAGTGAAGAGTGATGAGTGATGAGTAAGCAGTGAACGGTGAACAGTGAACAGTTTTTAGTAAAGGCCTTACTGGCCCTGGTGGTGGGATATTGTGTACACCGCTCGCGCGGGTTTGTAACCCGTGTGGTTGACAACTTGAATCAATTGACAATTGACAGTTGATAATTGACAATGTAATGCGCACTCCCCCCTCGTTTGTAACGAGGGGGGGGAACAATACACAGTTATTTCTATGTCGCCCCTGTAGGGCTCTGTGTCGTTAAAAAATGAGTAATGAGTTAGATACAGCGGTACGTTTGTACATCTATAGCACATATCCACACCTCACTAACCACCCATCAATAAAGATAAAACTTAGTAGATTAAAATAGTAACAAAAGATAAAAATGAAGACCCATAAAGATTTAGATGTTTGGAAGAAGAGTGTTTCGTTGGTTACCTCAATTTATGATGTCACCAAATCCTTCCCAAAAGATGAAATTTACGGAATTACAAATCAAATTAGAAGGTCAGCTGTCTCTATTCCATCAAATATTGCAGAAGGAAGTGCTAGGCAAGGAGATAAAGAGTTTGCTCATTTTCTGTATATAAGTTTAGGTAGCTTATCAGAGTTGGAAACACAACTAATTATTGCAAATAACTTGAAATATTTTACTTCAAATGATTATGAGTTGACAATTGATCGATTAGAAGAGATAAGAAAAATGCTATTGGGATTAATCAAATTCGTAAAAAACAAGGTAGTAAAAGGTAGAGAATATTAAAGCGTAATCTGTTCACAGATTGCTCATCACACACACATCTCTCATTACTCATTACCCATCACTCATCACTAATTAATTATAAAAATGAATCTACAAAAAAAGTATCTAAAATCGTTCTATTGGCGCGACTATGTGGTGATTGTTATCGGTCTCGTTCTCTATTCCGTTGGCCTCACCGGGTTTCTCATCCCCTACGAGATTGTGATGGGTGGCTTGGGCGGTGTGTCATTGCTCATCAAATACGCAACAGGTTTCCCCCTATGGGCATCATTCATCATTCTCAATGGCTTCTTGTTGGTGTTTGCTTGGTTCATTTTAGGGCGAAAATATGTTTTCAGCACCCTGTTTAGCTCCGTCGCATTAGCCCTCCTCCTCAATATTACCGAGCGCTACATCACCGAACCCATTGTGAGCAACGAAACCTTTGCTGTCATCATTGGAGCTGTCTTTTGCGGTGTGGGTCTCGGCATGGTGTTGTCTATGAATAGCTCCACGGGTGGCACAGACATCATTGCAGCCGCCATCACCAAGTATCATTACCTCAGTATGGGGCGCGTGCTCATGTACATCGATATTTTTATTGTCTTCAGCTCCTACCTACTATTCCAAAGCATCGAAAAAATTGTCATCGGTCTTGTTATTAGCTCCATCATCTA
>CAYTJC010000292.1:0-3000 GCA_964437875.1 uncultured Dysgonomonadaceae bacterium | reverse complement strand
ACAAACACTGCACAGCTTCAAACTTTGCAAAAGAGAGATTAATGTTTTCTTAAGACTGATTTAAGGCCAAAAAGAGATGAAAAACGGACTGGATTTGACAGAGAATCTAAATATGCATTATTTAACTTTATAGTTAATGTATCATCATTATCCACACTCCGTAAATACGATATACAATACAATTGACTGTGAAAACAACACCCACTATATTCAAACTTTATCAAGTGGGATATAAGTAAGAAAGTGTGCAGTCTATACCAGAAAAGAGTAATTACAATAGTTTGTTTGCAAAAGCTAAGCACTAATAAAAAGAAGTAGAGAAAGAAGCAAATTCAGACCAACAAAGCTAACTACTACTTATCTTTCAATAAGTCTGGACGCAGTAGTTTTGTTCTACTTATAGATTGCTCTATGCGCCACTCATCAATTTTGCGTTCGTGCCCTGACAACAGAATGTCAGGAACTCGCCAACCTTTATATTCAGCAGGACGCGTATAAACAGGAGGTGCGAGCAAATCATCTTGAAACGAATCGGACAGAGCAGACTGCTCATCGCCAATAACTCCAGGAATGACACGAACCACTGCATCAGCAATCATGGCTGCTGCCAACTCGCCACCCGTTAGTACGAAATCGCCAATCGAGATTTCGCGTGTTATGAGGTGTTCTCTTATGCGATAGTCTATACCTTTGTAATGTCCGCACAAAATGATGATGTTTTTCATCATAGACAGTTGGTTGGCGGTGCTTTGAACAAACTTTTCGCCATCGGGGGTGGTAAAAATCACCTCGTCGTAGTGGCGTTGAGATTTTAGGTAAGTAATAGCGTTGTCAATGGGTTCTATTTGCATTACCATGCCAGCTTCGCCACCAAAAGGGTAATCGTCAACCCTGCGATGCTTGCCAATGCCATAATCGCGCAAGTTGTGCAAACCAAACTCAACCAAGCCTTTGTCTTGGGCACGTTTGAGAATGGAGCAATTGAGTGCTCCATGAATCATTTCGGGTAATACAGTTAGAATATCAATACGCATAATTATAAGATAAAAAGTATAACTGCAAAGATACAAAAAAGTGAGAAGAACGAGCCTCTCACTTTTTGCTTATAATTATGTAAATAAAATATCAATAAGGTATAATAGTAATTTGTTTGATCAAAATCAATTACTCTTCGCTTGATGAACCACCCTCTCCTTGCATGTCATCGCTGCCCGATTTAATATCTTCGTTACTAATGCCTCTTGCTACTTTCTTAACCTTCGATTTTAAATCTCCAAAACGGAACGTTACATTTAAGCTAACAGATCTGGCTGGACGTCTGAAAAGGCTCTCCTGCGTAAACCCTTCGCCAGTTGTAACATTGTTGTGATCCATATATTTCTGAAATGGGTTTCGACCTCGAATACCTATATCAAGCTTGTCATTAAAGAAGCTTTTGCTTAAACCAAAGGACATGAAGTAAAAGGGATCCATTTTGGATTGAAGTGTAACACGACTTCCAAAGTAACCTGCATTTACAGAAAGTCTAACATCATAAGGGAAAGTGTATGTAACACCTGTGAATGCACGAAAAGAGACTCCATCGTTCTTCAATGCTTTATTTTTACTGCTGTAAATATCAATATAATCTGCATTTGCATTTACAAACATATTCAACTCATTGATTGGGGCCCATCTCACATAAGTATTCAGCCCGATAGACTGGCTCTTCCCAATATTATCATAAGTACTCTCATTCACACCATCTTTCACAAATTGATATTCAATAATAGAATTGTTGGTTATGGAATAGTTTACACTTGCATTGATATTGAGTTTTTGGGAGAATGATCCATAGTTTAACGATACATTGTGATTTTTCTCTGCATCTAAGTTAGGGTTACCGTAACTAATATTCAAGGGGTCTATATTGTTAACATAAGGATTGAGGTGCCAAATACCAGGTCTATATACACGCATGTTATATCCCATGCGTAATGTCTGTGTCATACTCAACTGGTAAGACAAAGCTAGCGAGGGCACTATATCAAAAAAGTCTGTTTTGATAACAGAATCATTCTTGCCAATAAAATTGACATTCTGATTGGTTTGCTCTGCACGCAAACCCGCTTTAAGACCATACTTGTCTTTTTTTAACCCATAGCTGGCATAGCCCGAGGTAATGTATTGGTCGTGTTGTAAGTTGTTTTTTCGGCTTTCATCCTCCAACCATTCATTGGTGGTTATATTCTGATACATATTGTTCCCAATACTTGAATTATCTCTAAAAATGTACTTCAAGCCAGCCTCGATGCTGTGATTATCTGTCAATGGGTTTACATAATCAATTTGTCCTGTATGCTCTTTACCATCGGCATCATTGAAGTTCTTCATTTTATAGTCTTGTGGTCTGAGAATAGGATCACCATTTATATCCTTAGTTTCGGTTATTCCTTCACTACTGTTGGGGCTACTTCCAAATCTATAAGACAAGGTAAGGAACTCTCCTTTTTTCTTAAACGAACGTTGATAGTCGGCCGAGAGATCAATTGAGCCACGCTCGCTTGAGTTTTCAGAAATTCTATTGTAATCATAGATGTACCTACCAGTAGAAACCACTTTTGTATTGGTAGTATTAATGCTATTTCCTAGATTTCCATTTAAGGATACACTCAATAGATTGAGCGTATCTATTTCGTAGCTAAACAAACCGCTAAGACGCATTCCATCTCTATTGGAACCCGATAAGCCATTTTGAGATAAGTTTGTTTCAGGCTCAACGGAGAAGTCACGTCGATTGAAAGTGGACTCACTATCAGGCGATTTACGGTTGTAATAACTACCATTTCCTGTAAACCCAAACTTACCTTGTTTGAATGTGTAATATCCGTTTGCATTATACCCACCTTGAGAGTCAACACCTGCTCCCACAGAACCAACATAACCATCATCAACCCGCTGGTCGGTTATAATATTAATAATGCCACCTATCGTGAAATATTTAAAGAGTAAGGGTATAAG
>CAYTJC010000291.1:0-3012 GCA_964437875.1 uncultured Dysgonomonadaceae bacterium | reverse complement strand
GTTTTGCCAAAGAGTGTGCTGTGGTAACTCACTATCGTTTGAAAAACGACCCTGAAGGAAAGGGTATTATTGTTGACCCAGATGCTAAACTAGAAGAAGAGTTGATTGTTCGCCCTACCTCAGAAACCATTATCTGGAGTACCTATCGCAATTGGATACAATCGTATCGCGACCTGCCCATCCTCATCAACCAATGGGCCAATGTAGTGAGATGGGAAATGCGTACACGTTTGTTTTTACGCACTGCAGAGTTTCTTTGGCAGGAAGGACACACTGCTCATGCTACCGAAGAAGAGGCATTGGAAGAGACTCGCAAAATGCTAGATGTATATGCTGAATTTGCCGAGACTTATATGGCCATGCCAGTAGTGAAAGGTGTAAAATCAGCATCTGAGCGTTTTGCTGGTGCATTAGACACCTATACCATTGAGGCATTGATGCAAGATGGAAAAGCATTGCAATCGGGAACGTCACACTTTTTAGGCCAAAACTTTGCCAAAGCATTCGATGTAATGTTCTCTGACAAAGATGGCGAACGTAAATATGTGTGGGCTAGTTCGTGGGGTGTTTCCACTCGATTGATTGGCGCACTGATTATGGCTCACTCCGATGATAATGGATTGGTGCTTCCTCCCCTATTAGCTCCCTATCAAGTTGTAATTGTACCCATCTATAGAAACGATGAACAGTTGGACATGATAAACGAAAAGGTTGCTGAGATTGTGAAAAGATTGAAAGCCCTTGGTGTAAGCGTGAAATATGACAACTCGGACAATAGAAAGCCAGGTTGGAAATTCTCTGAATATGAATTGAAAGGTGTGCCAGTACGCTTGGCAATGGGTGGACGAGATTTGGAAAATGGCACTATTGAAATTGCACGTCGCGATACACTCACCAAAGAGACACTTCCGCAAGAGGGAATTGAAGAGCATATCAAAACGTTACTAGAGGAGATGCAAAAGAACATTTACCAGAAAGCGTTTGACTATCGTGCTTCAGTAACCCGCACTGTAGATAGCTATGAGGAGTTTAAAGTGGAGATTGAAAAGGGTGGTTTCTTGATGTGCCATTGGGATGGTACTGCTGAAACAGAAGAATTGATAAAAAATGAAACCAAAGCTACCATCCGCTGCATTCCTTTGGAAGGAGATAAGACTCCTGGCCAATGCATGATTACTGGCAAACCTTCTGCACAAAGGGTTGTGTTTGCTAGATCATACTAAA
Source organism: uncultured Dysgonomonadaceae bacterium (assembly GCA_964437875.1). Classification (GTDB taxonomy): domain Bacteria; phylum Bacteroidota; class Bacteroidia; order Bacteroidales; family Dysgonomonadaceae; genus UBA2632. The sequence goes on along the minus strand of CAYTJC010000291.1, from coordinate 1,788 downwards.
AAATAAAAATAAATAATGACAAATACTGGACTTCTCTTGATTTGAGAGTCTTGTATTTGTCATTTCTTTATAGCGCAATATTGCTACTAACAACAACAAGAAAATGATTCAAGCCTGGATATCTGCTTTTCGTCCTCGCACACTCTTTCTGGCTGCGGCAGGAGTTATTCTGGGTAGTGGCTTGGCTCTTCATGTTGATAGGTTTGACTTAACTACGGCACTACTCACCCTATCTACTGCTTTATTACTACAGCTATTGTCGAACTTGGCCAATGACTTGGGCGATTATGTGAAAGGTACCGACCGAACAGGCGACCGTCTTGGTCCAACACGCAGTGTGCAAAGTGGTAAGATAACTCCTCATCAGATGAAGATAGGCATTGGTATCACTGCATTAATAACGATGTTGTCGGGATTAGTATTGCTACTGCGACTGTTTTACACGATTGGCTTAATAGCGATAGTGGTATTTTTGATTGTAGGTGCATTCTCTCTTCTTTCAGCTCTGTTCTACACATTGGGACACCGACCCTATGGATATAAAGGTTGGGGTGATTTCTTTGCTTTCCTTTTCTTTGGTCCTATTGCCGTAATAGGCACCTACTACTTACAAACGCAAAGCGTTGATTTACGCTCACTCTTCCCAAGTATTGGGATGGGACTATTGAGTGCCATGATTCTGAATGTAAACAACATGCGCGATATTGAGAATGATGCTCTATCCAACAAGCAAACCATAGCCGTGAGGTTAGGATTGAAGAGTGCCAAAATATATCACGTTGCAATGATGTTTGTAATGTATGCCTGTTTTTTGGTATATAGTACAGTGTATGCTAGTGCTCCGTGGTATCGGTTTGGATATGTGATTGTGTATCTATTCCAATTTATTATACTAACACACATATTAAAAAAAGAGGGACGTGATCTTGATCCTTATTTAAGAAAGACCGCTTTATCTGCTTTTTTGTTGAGTATTCTGTTTACTGTTTGCATTAATCTCTGAAAAGTTAAGGAATTAGAGCTACTTCAAAAGTCACTTTAAGGCAACTGGTAGTAGGTTGCATGAATGGGTGACAGATAAGCATGTTATTGCATTTACATAATCTAGACACTGACAATATCCTTTCTAGCAAGTGCGTTTTCGTGTCATTTCCTCGCATAAAGAGACTTGCTTTAATCATTTGCAACCTCACTTTTTGTGAAAAAAGCTAGGTGAACGCGTCCTACAAAAGCATTTATCTTTTTTATTAGGGCTCTCGTACCAATACAAAACCGCGTGGCTAAAATATTTGAGCATATCGCTACGTATAAAGGCTCTTGACACATAACTCTAGATAATTGTACTCCTATAAAAGAGAAAGAAAATAAAATCTAGGCAAAACGCAAGAGGCAATTTAAAGATTCTTAAAAAACAGAGTAGAATTACATCTACAATAGAGTATAGCAGAAAAAACTGGGTAGATTGTCAACTACTATAGAGGGTTACAAAAAAACCTAGGTGAAATGACTACTACAAAAGTCCAAATACATTGCGTTTTCGAAATTGTAGGAGTACGCCGGCCCAAAAACATTGTGTTTCAGCTTTTGTATTGCTACGACAGTCCAAAAACATTGTGTTTTCGAAATTGTAGGAGTACGACAGGTCAAATACAATGTGTTTATGCAAACGTAGTAGTACTGCAAGGCAAGTAAAACAAATTCTACTGGAAAAAAAACGAGTTGATAATTAAGATATAGGTATAGGCGTTTAAAGCGCACTAATAAACTATAATTGCTACATTTGTAGCA
>CAYTJC010000290.1:0-3017 GCA_964437875.1 uncultured Dysgonomonadaceae bacterium | reverse complement strand
TTTTTTGTTTCTGTTGTTTTATCTGTTGTTACTTCTTCCATATCAGTAAAGTATTTTAGTTGATAACCTTCTCTTCTATATTTTGACTACATTTTCTATTTCTTAATCTTCAATTATTCTAACTGCTCCCAAATCTGCTGAACTCACAAAGCGTGCATACACTTGCAGTGCAGGCGATACTTTTCTGTCGCGCAGAGGTTTGAAAGCTTCTTTCCCTTTCTTGTTTTCTGCTTCTCTACGTTCCTGCAACTCCTTGTCAGATATTCTGAGGTTGATGGAGCGGTTAGGAATGTCTATATCTATAATATCATTGTCTCTTATCAGTCCAATAGCTCCGCCAGCAGCTGCTTCTGGTGATATATGCCCAATGGAAAGACCCGATGTTCCTCCTGAGAAACGACCATCTGTGATGAGTGCACACTTTTCGCCCAAATGCTTTGCTTTGATATACGATGTGGGATAGAGCATCTCTTGCATTCCGGGTCCACCTTTGGGCCCTTCATAAGCAATCACTACTACATCGCCCGCCGATACTTTGTCTCGTAAAATGGCATCGCATGCTTCGTCTTGAGAATGAAATACACGAGCTTTGCCGCTAAATTTCCATATACTCTCGTCCACACCTGCTGTTTTCACAACACAGCCATCTAAAGCAATGTTTCCTTTTAGCACCCCTAATCCACCATCGGTGGTGTAGGCATGTTCAACTGAGCGGATACAGCCGTTTTCTCTGTCCACATCTAATGTGTCGAATACTTTATTCTGCGACCCCATTACCAAATTGAACTCTCTGCCGGGGGCAGACTCAAAGATGCGTTGAGCTTCAGAATGTATATCTTCTTTGTCTAAACTATATTTTTCTATTGCTTGGCCCAATGTCATCCTATCGGTACGGTGAACGGTAGTATCTATCAGTCCACCATCGGCCAATTGTTTCATAATAGACAGAATGCCTCCAGCACGATTCACATCCTGAATGTGATACTTTTCGCTATTGGGTGCAACTTTGCAAACACAAGGAACTTGCATTGAAAGTGCATTAATATCGTCCATTGTAAAATCGACCTTTGCCTCGTGGGCAAGCGCCAAAAGATGCAGAATAGTATTGGTGGAGCCTCCCATGGCAATATCCACTGTCATAGCATTCATGAAGGCTGCTTTTGTGGCAATGTTGCGTGGAAGCACTGTTTCGTCCTCCTCAAAGTAGTAGGCATGTGCACTTTCAACAATCTGCTTTGCAGCGTCTTTGAAAAGCTGTTTCCGATTGACATGTGTGGCAAGAATAGTGCCATTGCCAGGCAAAGCCAAACCAATGGCCTCGTTCAAGCAGTTCATGGAGTTGGCTGTAAACATTCCCGAACATGAACCACATGTGGGACAAGCCAACTTTTCTATTTGAGAAAGTCGCTCGTCAGAAACAGAATCATCAACTCCGCCCACCATTGCGTCCACTAAGTCTATTTGTTCACCATCCATTTCGCCAGCCTCCATTGGTCCGCCCGATACGAATATGGTTGGAATGTTCAATCGCATGGATGCCATTAGCATTCCAGGAGTGATTTTATCGCAATTACTAATGCACACCATGGCATCTACTTTGTGCCCATTGATCATGTACTCTATTGAGTCGGCAATCAAGTCGCGCGAGGGAAGTGAGTAGAGCATACCATCGTGCCCCATGGCAATACCATCGTCTATGGCAATAGTGTTGAACTCGGCAGCAAAACAACCAAGTTTTTCAATTTCATGTTTCACCATTTGCCCAATATTATGCAAATGTGCATGACCAGGTACAAACTGAGTAAATGAATTGACTACAGCTATCAAGGGTTTTCCCATCTGCTCATCTTTCATTCCATTGGCACGCCAGAGTGCACGTGCACCTGCCATGCGTCGGCCCGATGTGCTGGTGTAACTATTCAGGCGTTTTTGTCTATTTCGATCTTCTCTTTTAGCTTGTCGCTCGTCAGAGGTTTGTTTTTTATTCATGTCGCATCAATTCTATTTTAATATATAATTCACAATCCACTCGCCCACCTCGCTGGTAGAATTTTGTTTTTCTTCATTAGCAATATCGCTTGTTACTACTCCTGCATCCATGCTTGCTGCAACAGCTGCACGAATGCAAGCTCCCTCTTCGGGCAATTCAAAAGCATATTCAAACATGAGTGCAACAGAAAGAATGGCAGCCAAGGGGTTGGCTATGTTTTTCCCTGCAGCTTCGGGATACGAGCCATGAATGGGTTCGAATACAGATGTGTGCAAACCAATAGAAGCAGAGGGAAGCATGCCCATAGAGCCAGTTATCACAGATGCCTCATCGGTGAGAATATCGCCAAAAAGATTCTCTGTTACCATCACATCAAAGCTCTTTGGCCATTGAATAATACGCATAGCGGCATTGTCAACAAACATATACTCTGTTTCCACCTCAGGATATTGGGTAGCAATCTCTTGTGCTATTTGTCGCCACAAACGAGAGGTAGCAATCACATTGGCTTTGTCCACCATTGTTAGTTTTTTGCGGCGTTGCATTGCAAACTTGTAGGCAAGATGCAGAATGCGTTCTATCTCTTCTCGTGTGTACACACATGTATCGTATGCAGTATTGCCATCTTCGCTACGGCCCTGTGGTTTGCCAAAATACATACCACCTGTTAGCTCCCGAATACACATAAAATCTGCACCATCAATAATTTCGGGTTTCAGTGGAGATTTGTGCAAGAGCGATGGGAATGTAGTAACAGGCCTAATATTGGCAAACAATCCTAAGTCTTTGCGCATTTTCAACAAACCTTGCTCGGGACGAACCTTTGCCGATGGATTATTGTCGTATTTTGGATCGCCAATTGCTCCAAACAACACTGCATCTGATTGCATACACAAGTCATGTGTCTCTTGTGGATAAGGATTGCCTGTTTCGTCAATGGCACAAGCTCCCACAATTGCAAAAGAGTGTTCCAATGTGTGGTTAAATTTCTTGCAAATTGCTTTGGTCACAGCCAAAGCTTGCTCTG
>CAYTJC010000289.1:0-3024 GCA_964437875.1 uncultured Dysgonomonadaceae bacterium | reverse complement strand
AAAAAGTGGTGGCTGAAAATAAAGCCAGTATCGATGATAAAAATCTAATCATTATTAATATAAGTGTCTAACTATGCTTGCAGGAATATTTCTCTTCTAAAAAAAGGTTATCTCAACGTTTCCAACCTGCTTGCATGTACTTTGCTGTTTTATATTGTCTGTTTTTTAAATAGTCACTCCTTTGAACAAAAAAATTGCTACCTGAACGCAACCACAAACTCATTATAAAAGGTATGGTTGCCAGTGGCAATTGTTGTGGTATAAACCACCAGCTCAGAAGGAATAGACTTAACACTGCAAAGTTAATAAAATGATAGTAATATACGACTTTTTTCATGGACTTTACCCAAAATAAAACAGCAATGAATAAATGGGCAATGTGCAACCAGGCCAAATTCCAGTTTGGACTCGTCACTGGATGTTCTGAAAAGAAAACAAGAAAAGTGACAATGAGTCCAGCAATTCCAACTATCGAAAACAATAATTTATCATAGATACGGGCTGTTTTATCATGATGAAAGCGGAGTTGTAAAAATGAAATTAAGAGTGTTACAAATAACAAGGCGAACGCTACAGGTAGCGGTTTCAATATACTCCAGTCGCTTCTTTCAAATCCCTTATTTTCAGACTCAAGTAATTTAACGCTAGATTTGACTAATGGAACCTTTGTTGTATCGCTTTGATGCACAATTGCACCCTCAAAAGCAGCCATTAAATAGCTTGGAAGAAACATTTTTTCTCTATTAGTTATATCTCTATCAGCTCCAGCTCCAATCACTAAGTCTATACCAAATTCCATCCAAGCAAACTCATGAACACATTCGTGTATGAGGTCACGAAATGTTTGACCGGGTTGAGTAGCTGGATATGTTATAGGCTTATTAATAATATTTTCGACCATATCTCTGGGCCTTGTAGCACAATTATCGAAAAGGAAGTTATAACGGTACTCTCTATTTTCTGGCAGTGCATTAATGTAAAGATCATTCCAAATCTGTTGTTTTTGTTGCAATGAAAGGTTAAGCTCCTGCTCCATTACTTCAAGTCCTTTCATTTTGTTTTCATTCAGAAAATCTTGATATGAAGTTACACCCAAAACATAATCTGTTTCGCCACGCAAAAAATGAAACAAGAAACCTGTCTGAGAAGAGTCAAAATATCCGTAATTAAAACATGCATCTACTTTTGCTGAATCATCTTGCACTTTTATTACAGTGTGTCCATAGAGAGAATATACCGCACCTGTCCATGGAGAAGTAGTAAGCAGGGTAATTTTTGCACTATCGCTAAGCTGTATTTGAGCAAACAAAGAGATGTATGATATTATAGCCAGCAACGAGGCTGTAGAGAGAATTTTCTTCATCAAAAAATATTCAACTTAGTTATTTAATTAAAAGCAGGCAAATGTAATGATTTTATAAGAACTTATCAACCCCCATTAGGCTACTAATCGCTAGTATAGTTCTGATTAGAATCTGTATTAAATAAACAGGTACATATCCATTATGCTTTAACGCATTATCTTTTAAATATATAGCAAGTCTTAAATGTTTTATGTATTTTTGTTGTACAACATTTTAAAAAACAATCATTATGATCAAAAAAACATTACTTATGGTATTAACTCTCGCATTTTTGCTACCTCTATCTGCACAAGATATCAAACTAAATGCTCCAAATAAAAATAGCGGTAAATTACTTATGCAGGCATTGGGAGACAGAAAATCGTCACGAGATTTTATAGATAGAGATTTATCTGTAAATACTTTATCTAACCTATTATGGGCTGCTAATGGTTTTAACCGAGAAGACAAAAGAACTGCACCAACAGCCAACGATAAACAAGAGCTAGAGCTGTATGTAGTACTTAAAAGCGGTGTATATTTATACGATGCAAGAAACTCTCTTTTGAAGCTCATAAAAAGTGGCGATTACAGAAAATCGACCGGAAGTCAGGATTTTGTAGCACAAGCATCAGCTAATATTATTTTTGTTGCCGATATGAATAAAGCTTCCAGCAGAGAATATGCCTACACAGATTGTGGTTTTATTGCACAAAATGTTTATCTCTTTGCTGCCTCCGAAGGATTAGGAGCGGTATCACGTGGCTGGTATGACAAAGATATGTTGGCTAAATTGTTAAACTTGCCTTCACACAAAGAAGTGTTGCTAACACAATCTGTTGGGTTTATTAAATAATTGAGAGTTGAAACTGGAAGTTCATTTCTTCCATTCAAACATTTTGTAGTTATACGATTACGTTATTCACAGTTAGAATTTGCATCCACGGCCTACAAAATGTTTTAAATCACAAAACTCACGTTTTGCTGACCATTTATTAGGCATTCACGTAATAAAACCCCAACTACGGTCGAAAAGTTTTCTTTTCATCAGTTTATTCATGAATCTTAGGTTGCTTTTGCTCCTTTCATGCCCTTTATTTTCAATAGTAGCCTTAAAAAAAGCCATTTTAGGGAATTAAAACTTTTTTACGTCCGTAGATTGCGTTTTCAATAGATGAATGTCGGATTCTACGCCTACAATTTGATTTCCACCTTTTACACGATGCATTTTTGCTTGAATTGTAAAAAACAACTGCTTATTATTTTCAAATTGACATTCGTATGGGTGGGAGAATTAAAGTTAAACATCTAATTTTGTTGTTGATCCATGTATTTCAATATGCTTATTCAAAACAACAATACTAAGCTAATCAGAATAAGAAAAGGCTGTTTGAAAATTAATTTTCAAACAGCCTTTTCTTATTCTTGTAAATCTAAACGATTTATTTCTTTTTACGATCGCCGTAACGGCTTCTAAACTTGTCAACACGTCCTGCTGTATCTACCAAGGTTTGCTTGCCAGTATAGAAAGGATGTGATGCGCTTGTAATTTCAAGTTTTACAAGAGGATATGTTACGCCATCTACTTCAATGGTTTCTCTTGCATTGACTGTGGAACGAGAAATAAAAATTTCGTCGTTTGACATATCTTTGAAAACTACCGGACGGTAATCTGAAGGAT
>CAYTJC010000288.1:1394-3026 GCA_964437875.1 uncultured Dysgonomonadaceae bacterium | reverse complement strand
CCAGCGACCCTCTGATTAACAGTCAGATGCTCTAACCGACTGAGCTACTGAAGAGTTTAATGCTTCCTAAAAAGCGATGCAAAAGTAGCACAAACTTTTGAATTATCCAATAGGTTTGAAGGAAAAGTGTGAATAAATGATTTTTATTTTCTTTAATCTTACTTTTGATAAGAGAGTTGCAAACTGTAAATTATTATATATAAAGATATTACACTCTTATTCTAGAGAAAAGAAGTTTTCTCAAAATTTGCCTGATATTTTCTGATAATCTTATTTTTCAACTACTCGTTCCTATCTTTTGCATGCAAAAGGCATCAAATTTATGTGCTATTGTGTTTGTTTTAATCAATTCTCATTTATTTCTTTCTGCAATTCTTCTATTTGAGATGGGCGACTGGCATGTTCCTTGATAATATTACCGTTCTCATCAATTATGAGATACCAAGGAATACTAATTGAGCCCTCTTGATTGAATATTTCCCTTAAGTTTTTCACAAACTTCTCATTGGCTCTAATATGGTGTCCTTCTAAATTGTAGTACTTAATCATCTCTTTCCATTTAGAATTGCTGCTATCGTCATCTATTGAAATATAAAGAACCTCCATATCATTGGCTGCGAGCAATTCTTTTAATTGTTCTTTATGTTGAAACTCCGTCTTGCAAGGTCCACACCAAGTGGCCCAAACATCAATATATATCTTTTTCCCTTTCAATGAGCTTACACTTTCACTCAAAGAGTTTATATTTTCATAATCAGACATGAAATGTACATCTTTGCTGTAAGGAGCTTCATTTATTTTATGAAATTCTACAATTGGTTTTAATGCTGGCTCAATATATTGGGTATATTCACTTTTGGGGAAATCCTTCTTAAACTCTTCAAATAATGAAATCAGTTCTTTTTCATATTGCTTTTGTATAGCTTCGTTAAAAATATAAGAAGCAGTATAATATTCAAGATTTGTAGATGAAAGGTGTTTTTTAGCTTCTTCTAGGTTGTGGGTATGTTTTAGTCCACTGACAGCTATTTCTTTAAGTTTGTTGTCGTCGAAAGATTCATGCGTATATTCTTGGCATAATATGTAGTTTTCTGCAAGACGGAAATACCAAGGTGATCGCATAAGATCATCAGATGTGGGTGAGGTTTCAGCAAACGCTTCATTCCACATTTGTTTAACTTCAGGTGAAAACAAACCATTGTTAAGTCTCATATCATTGTATTTCTTTAATATGGCTACAGTACCTTGTACGGTTGCGTAATAAACCTCTCTATCCATTTTCACCAATTGATAAAATCCGTCTGAGATAGAACCATTTGATAGCAAAGTGTCAAACTGTGCTATCTCGTTGTCTCTTAGAGACTTTATTTTAGATTTAATGTCAGATGTAGAAGGATTGTCCACAAATTGTTCTGCTCCTATTTGTGGATGACCAGGATTGGGCAATGCTTTATATGTATCTTGTCCTTTTTTATTATCACTTTCTATTTCAAAGCTGTTTTTGCCTGACTTAAAGTTGAAAACAACGTCATAATTCATCCCAGTTTCCACCAGCATTGTTGCGTTCATTTTTCCGTAAATCAATATCTTTAAAAATACTGGCTTTTCAATTTCGATTTTGATTGTGAAATT
>CAYTJC010000288.1:0-1294 GCA_964437875.1 uncultured Dysgonomonadaceae bacterium | reverse complement strand
TCATCTTTATATAAACTTCACCTATATTCTTATTTTTGCAACTTTTTACTATCTTTGAAACGTAATAAGAATAAAAAAAGTAATAGAAATAATATAGCTCAATATGATATTCAGATTTTTGCTTGTATCCGACGAAGTCGAAAGTTTTAAACGTGAAATAAAAATTGATGGTGACGACACCTTTTTCGATTTGCATAAAATAATAATGGAATGTAGTGGTTATGAAAAAGCTGAAATGACTGCATTCTATATTTGTGATGATTGGTGGAACAGGAAACAAGAAATCACTTTAGAAGAAATAGAAACCGACTCTGATGTTGACTCTTTTGTGATGGAGGATGAGATTTTGTCTGATTGGTTGGACGAAGAAAAACAAAGATTGATATTTGTGTTTGATTTCCCCAACGACCGTGCTTTCTACATGGAGCTCTCTGAAATGATATTAGGAAAATATCTCTCAAAAGCAATTTGCACAAAAGAATTAGGTGTAGCACCCGTGCAATTTTTAAAGCAAGAAGAGATTGAACCTGTGAAGCCTGCAGCTACAGTACCTGTACCTTTGGTTGATGATGATCTTGATGATGTAGAGGATGATGATGATGAAATTGTGGATATAGCATTTTACGGAGAAGATGACTTTAATCCCGACGAGTTAGATATGGATGGATTTGAAGGTGTGGATGGAGCAGACGCTGATTTGGACATATCTGAAGATACAGATCTACTATTGTAAATGAAAAAACTAATCGTTATCCTAGGCCCAACGGGTGTGGGCAAGACGGATTTGAGTATAGAACTTGCGAATAAGTTGGGCTGTCCCATTATATCTGCCGATTCTCGGCAAATATATAAAGGGTTAACTATTGGTACTGATGCTCCAACTGAAGAGCAGTTGCTTAGGGCTAAGCATTATTTTGTTGGCACACTTTCGGTAGAAGAATACTTTAGTGCTAGCCAGTTTGAAGATGAAGCTATCGCACTTCTTTCAAATTTGCATCAAACTCACGACAGTGTGGTGATGTCGGGTGGCTCTATGATGTATATTGATGCTGTATGCAAAGGCATTGACTATTTGCCAACTATAGACCAAACTTTGCGTAAACAACTAATGGAGTTGTATGAGAAAGAAGGTCTTGATCCAATTCGAATGCAATTGAAAATGCGTGATCCAGCGTTTTACAATCAAGTTGACTTGAAAAATCCCAAACGTGTAATTCATGCATTAGAAGTATGCATTATGACGGGCAAACCTTATTCATCATTTCGCACAGACTCTATAAAAGAGCGCCCCTTC
>CAYTJC010000287.1:0-3035 GCA_964437875.1 uncultured Dysgonomonadaceae bacterium | reverse complement strand
AACTCCGCAAAGGAGGCCTAGACCTACCCATGATAATTGACGGCAAGGAAGTACGCACCGACAACCTGTTGGATATACGTCCTCCACACAATCACCAACACCTACTTGGTCACTACCACCAAGGTGGAAAAGAGCATGTGCAAATGGCTATTGATGCTGCACTGAAAGCTAAACCAGCGTGGGAGAAGATGAGTTGGGAGAGCAGAGCAGCTATCTTCTTGAAAGCTGCCGATTTGATGGCTGGGCCGTATCGCCAAACGCTGAATGCTGTGACCATGTTGGGACAGGGCAAAAACGTATTTCAAGCTGAAATTGATGCTGTGTGCGAATTAGTCGATTTTTATAGATACAATGTACGCAATATGTATGACCTGTATGCCATGCAACCCAATTCGTCGGCTGGTATATGGAACAGAATGGTGTGGCGTCCGCTAGAAGGATTTATTTTTGCACTCACCCCGTTTAACTTCACCGCAATTGCTGGTAACCTTGGTGGTGCACCCGCATTGATGGGGAACACAGTGGTTTGGAAACCATCTAAAACTGCCGTTTATGCCGCTAGCATTATCATGAAGATATTGCAAGAAGCAGGACTACCTGATGGGGTAATGAATTTGGTCTATTGCTCAGGTCCCGATGCTTCGGAAGTGGTGTTGAACGATGAGAATTTTGCAGGTATCCATTTCACTGGCTCTACACGTGTGTTTGATGGTATGTGGAAAACCATTGCTCAGAATGTACCCAAATACAAATCGTATCCTCGCATTGTGGGCGAAACAGGGGGTAAAGATTATGTGTTTGCAGATGCAACTGCCAATGCTAAACAAGTGGCTACAGCACTTACACGCGGATCGTTTGAGTATCAAGGACAAAAATGCTCGGCAGCATCGCGTGCCTACATCCCAGAGAGTTTATGGGCAGATGTGAAAAAACATATGGAAGACGACCTCAGCAAGATTACAGTGGGCGATGTAGAGGATTTCTCTAATTTTGTGAATGCTGTGATTGACGAGGATTCTTTTGATAAGTTGGCTAAAGTGATTGACGATGTGAAAACATCGCCCGATGCAGAAATTGCCATTGGTGGTAAGTACGACAAATCGGTGGGTTATTTCATTCACCCAACTGTTATTCTAGCTAAGAAGCCCGACTATGTGACCATGCAAGAAGAGCTGTTTGGTCCAATATTGACAGTGTATGTGTATAAAGACAACGAAATAGAGGAGACATTGACCTTGTTGGACAAAACATCTCCTTATGCCCTTACGGGTGCCATCTTCTCTGCTCGCAGAGACAAATTGGAGCATTACACAGAACGATTGACACACACTGCCGGCAACTTCTACATAAACGACAAACCAACGGGTGCAGTAGTTGACCAACAACCATTTGGAGGTGGTCGCCGCTCAGGAACTAACGACAAGGCTGGTTCTATCTTCAACATGATTCGTTGGGTATCACCACAATGTATCAAAGAAACATTTGTACCCGCTACAGATTATATGTATCCTAACTTTTTGGAAGAATAGAAGGGAATTAAGAGTTATGAGTTAAGAATTAAAAGTTAAAAGCGGCGAGGCAATATGTATTGCAGGGTCGCTTTTACTTTTAGCTCTTTTTCTTTATTTATACCTTTGTGGTGTTGCTTGGTGACAAGACGGTTCCTGAGCTTGTCAAAGGGCAGCTCAATCGTAAGCTAGTGCTCCGTTAGGAGCTAATGCTACAATATTCATATTTAGCAATAATGACAAAAGGAATATGTAAATTTGAAAATACAACAAAAGAAATAAAAATGAGCTATCCTCAAATATACAACAAGCCAGTGCTCCGTTAGGAGCAACACTGTCTGTAGTATAGAGGAAGCTCTACACAAACAAGCTCCGATAGGAGCGGCCTGTTGATTTAGATATTCAATTTCGTAAAAGACAAAATATGATACTACAAAATATAGATAATTAAACTTGCAACCAGTTAGTGGAGTGAAACAAAACAATAATAACATTTTAAAACCTCATACCTTTATGCCAAAAATAACAATTGAGCATCCAAACCGATTGAAGATAATAGATGTATATCTAGACGACATAAAGGTTGGTGAGCTGGACATAGAAGAGAAAATTGATTTTGAAGTAACAGCCTGCAAACACACATTGATGCTAAAAAGTAAAATGCGGGGGCCTAATCCCTCAATTGAATTAGATTTGAGTGACAACAAAGATAAGACCATCACAGTGTCAATCTCTAAAAGAATTCGTATGATAGGTTTTGCAGGCCTTTTTCTTATAATAGCATTACCTTCAATAATAAAAAACATTTTCGATATAACTTCGTTTTGGTATGCTCAAGTTCCAATATTCCTAATCACAGTAGTGGGTGTATGGTATTTGAGTTTCAAGGTAAAAGCATTGGATTTAAAAGTGCAGGATTAACTACTCGAAGAATTGGCAACACTTCGACAGGCTCAGTGACCGTCGGTTGTTGCTTAGCAGAAAGAATGCAAGAAGAAAAATTTCGCTAACGCGACACACGAGTTACAAACTCGCGCGAGTGCAGTTACACGTTTTACAAAAGCACACGAGCAACACAACAATAAAACATATACATTTGTTATTCACATACAATATATAAACAAACAAGAATGAAAAAAATAAACATCGCCATCGACGGAGTGTCATCGAGTGGCAAAAGCACAATGGCCAAAGACTTGGCAAAGATTATTGGTTATTTATATATTGACAGTGGGGCAATGTATAGGGCAGTAACGCTGTACTGTTTGCAAAACGGACTGATAAATGATGACAAGACGATAGACGAAGAGGGGCTAAAAGCTCAACTGTCTGACATACACATTCATTTTGAACTGGATGCTGAAACTGGTCGCCCTGTTACCTTCCTTAACAACGAGAACGTAGAGGCTGAGATTCGCGGCATGGAAGTGTCGGCTCTGGTGAGCCCAGTGAGTGCAATTGGTTTTTTGCGCAAAGAGATGGTGAAGCAACAGCAAGAGATGAGCCTCAAGAAAGGCGTGGTGATGG
>CAYTJC010000286.1:0-3050 GCA_964437875.1 uncultured Dysgonomonadaceae bacterium | reverse complement strand
CAACAACACCCAACTACTCCCTACACCGCCTTAACAGGGAGGAAGACCTAAAACCCTACTACACCAAAACAATTACAACAAAGGGAGGTACCGTAACCTTTTGGCAATATGCCGAACGCCTGTATAAGAAAATGGTAATGATGGTGCCAGGCGAAACACTGCCAATTGAGGATTTGGTGGATGAAGACAACAGAGATGTGTTCATCAAACTCGTTTGCGCTTTCATGATGAGCGGGATTGCCCAAGGCTTTTGGTTTAACACCACCTACACACAACTTCGCCGAGCATCGGCACCCATTTTAGCAACAGAAGAAAACATTTTGAAACCAGTACGGCTATGATATTTAACGAAGATGACAAAAACAGAATTTTTAAAGCTGCAGAAGAGAACTTGCTGGAGATAATACAAACGGAAGTGACACTCAAAAAGTCAGGAGCTAGCTATGTGGGTCGCTGTCCATTTTGCGAAGCGGAAAAGGGCCTTCATGTGACACCAGGTAAAAGCATTTTTAAATGTTTTAAGTGCGATGTGGGTGGTAAGAACGCAGTCTCTTTTCTAACTCATATGGGCAAAGGATATGGCGAGGCCCTTGATATATTAGCACACCGCTTAAATGTGCCATTGACCGAAAAGAAAGTAATAACTTACAAACCGCAATCGGCGCGAACGTCTTATTGCAAGCGTATGCTCGAAGAGTCGGGCCTTACAGAATCGGATGTGCAAGCAAAGATATATGTGCAGGACGAAAACAAAACCACCACCATTGGGAAGACTTTCAAGGCAGGCACACTCAACACCCGCAACGAGATTGCAGAGGGCGACGATGTGATAATAGAATACTACGATCTAGAGGGAGCTCCTGTCATTTATGAGCAAATGCAAAAGGGCAAGCCCACGGGTAAGATGAAAGAGTATTTCCGTGTACGCTGGCAACACCCACTTGAGCATACCGATAAGAACGGCAGACCATACAAATACAAAAGCCCCGTTGGCAGTGGTTCTTTTATCTACATTCCACAACGCATTCGTGAGATTTACAAAAGCGGAGGAAAGATAGAACGCCTGTTTATTCAAGAAGGCGAGAAAAAAGCAGAAAAAGCATGCAAGCACGGTGTGCCATCCGTAGCCATATCAGGCATCCACAACCTAGCAAGAAACGGACGATTGCATGAAGACCTGGTAAAACTCATTTCTGCCTGCGAGGTGAAAGAACTTGTTTTCCTTTTCGATGCCGACTGGAGCGATGTTTCAAACAACATTGGCATTAATGACAGTGCCGACCAACGCCCGCGCACCTTTTTCTATGCTGCAAAGAATTTTAAAGAATATACACTACAACTGCGCAACTCGCGCAATATATACCTAGAGGTATTCGTTGGCCATGTAAAGCCCAACGAGAAAAAAGACAAAGGCATTGACGATCTTCTTTCCAACACACTAAAAGAGACACCCGAAAAGCTGAAAGAAGACATCGACTACCTAATTAATGAGAAATCGCTTGAGGGTGAATACATACACCTACACAAAATCACTACGTGGAGCGATGGGAAACTTCTCGAGCTGTGGAGCCTCCACAATAGCACCGAGTTTGCTCTTCGTCACAAAGCAATATTAAAGGAGCTCCCCGAGTTTCGCATTGGTAAGCACCGTTGGCGATTTAACGAAGCTGGCGAGATTGAATCGGCACAGCCTATCGAGCAAGACGAACAGTTTTGGGAAGAGATAGAGAAATACGACCGAGAGGGCAATCCTCGCACTGAGTACAAGTTCCGGTATGAGCGTTGCTTTCGTTTTTTGCAAAGACGTGGCTTCTCGCGTTTCCAGAAACCCGATGGCGAGTATGATTACATCCACACCGAGCACCCATTTGTCCGAACAGTTTATAAAACTGAGGATATCCGCGACTTCGTAAAAGACTTCACCCGTGAGATAGCCAATGAAGAAGTTTTGGAAATGTTGCACCGTGGTGGCCCTCAATTTTTAGGCCCTGAGAAGCTGAGCAACTTGGTGAAAGTGGAACCAACCTTTGAGCAATCGCAGAGAGACCGCCAACTGTTTTATTTTGCCGATAGTTATTGGGAGGTGCGTAAAGATAGCATCAGTGCAAAAGGCTATGACAGCATCACACATCAGATATGGGAAGATCAGCGCAACAACATTCCAGTGACACGCACAGAACAACTAATCGACGTAACACGCAATGACGAAGGTCATTTCTCTTACACATTGAGCAAAGCGGGTAAAGCTGCGCATTTTCTGCAATTTCTTATCAACACGTCAAACTATACCTGGCGCAAAGAAAAACAGAAAACACCCATCGAGCCCGACGAACTGCAAGAAAACACTGATCATCTTATTGCCAAGCTCTGCGCTGTAGGGTATATGATGATGAGTGCAAAAGATAGAAGCGTGAGCCGGGCAGTAGTGGCCATGGATGGCAAGCAATCGGAAGTAGGGCTGTCTAATGGCCGTAGTGGAAAATCTATACTGGGCGAAATGTTCAAGCAAGTGCTCCCGGCTATCAGTGTAAATGGAAAGTACAAAGACATTGATGGAGACAACTTCCTATGGGACGAATTGGACGTGAAAACAAAGGTTGTCTTCATCGATGACGTTCGCACCAACTTTCCTGTAGAGTTTCTTTTCACCAATATCACTGGTGACTGGTCTGTCAATTACAAAGGCAACCGCCGTGCTACTTTTCCATTCCACATGTCGCCCAAAATCTATATCACCACCAATCATGCCCTCAATGGCGATGGATCATCGTTTAATGATAGGCTGTGGAAGATTGCCTTCAGCGATTTCTACAATGATGTGCACAAACCCATTGACGATTTCGGCACCCTTTTCTTTGATGATTGGGATTTTGAACAATGGAACCTTCTTTGGAACCTCTTGGCCGAGTGTGTGCAACTCTACCTCAAATTTGGCGTAGTGCAAGCCCCTAGTGACAGAATCGAGAACAGACAACTTAGACAATTTATAGGAGAGGAATTTATAAGCTGGGCCGAAGAGTACTTTAGCAACTTAGATCACCTCGATGTAC
>CAYTJC010000285.1:0-3058 GCA_964437875.1 uncultured Dysgonomonadaceae bacterium | reverse complement strand
GTTGTTGGTGTTCTACATCCACATCAAAGTTCCCAACCATCACAATACCTCCATCTGCACGTATTGGTTCTTTTCCACGGCTAAACTCCCCACTCTCCATATAGCCTTTCATGATGTTTACTCCATCTTTTTGGTCAAAAGATATACCAGAAACTTCATCAAAACAAACTACATCATATTTACACACAAGCCCTCTTTCTCCATTGCCCATGTTTACAAACATTTTAGCTACTGTGGCTTTACCCCCTGAAACTAAATGAGAATAAGGAGATATTTGCTGATATAAATGAGATTTACCTGTACCCCGTGGACCTAATTCAATCATGTTGTAATTACGCTCTACAAAAGGTATCATTCTTACAAACAATGCATTTTGAGCTTTCTCTGTCAATGCAGAAGGCTCCATGCCAATGCTGCGTATCAATAAATCCTTCCATTCATCCAACGTAAAGCTTTCCCTACCTTTATATAAAGTATCCAGCACATTCCTTTGTGATAATTGAATAGGTCTTAAATTGGCTATTCCAAAAGCACGTCCACTGCTTTCTTGAGCAATAGCTGCATCATACTCCATATCAATTTCAGCATAAAAACCTCCTGTCAATATTCTATCATTGCTATTTACTAATTCAGATGAAATGCGAACATTGTTTAATTGTAAACTTGGTAAAGTGGCTACATAGCTATCAGATCTTGTATCAAGTCGTGCAGTAATTATATCAATAAGCCTAATTGAACCTTTTTCTCTTGCTTTCGACTTAAAATACTCTTCATCTCCAGGCCTTACTGTTCGGTTCTGCAATTGTCTCTTTACAATTTCCAGCCCTTCTTGAATTTCCTCTTCATCTGTTGTAGCACAGTATCTTCCCAAGAGAAACTCAATTACATAAGTAGGTACTGGATAAGTTTTACGGAACTGTTCCAATAAGTCTTTTCTTACAACATATCCTTCAAATACACTTGAAGCTATTTGGTCTATACTATCTAAAGTCATTGGTTATAAGTTTTTTAACCACCTACTGTGGTTGGTGATTTATATAATATTCTTTCATTTTTGTCTAATAACACAATAGTTGCAGCCTGATATTCATACTCGTCTTTCACCATAAGTGTTACTTTGTTGTCTTTCAGCTTTTTACTTTTCGATAATACAATTGAGCTTTTTTCATCATTATACTTACTTCGTATATCAATAGAGAACTCATCTGGGAGATCACTAGTTTCAATTGTGCATTTTAGATTAACCCACTTTACTGTTTTTATTTCAGCATCTTCAAAAGCTTCCCCTTTCTTTTCTATCAACAATGTTGGTACAAGACATTCATGAATTGAAATACCTCCATGAGCATACTCATTATTGGCTTTAAAGAAGTTTATTCCAGGAGCATAAGCAATAAAAACTGAAGGATTCCAACGCCAAGGCAAATGTAATAGATCTGTAGATGCTCCTTCTTTAATTAATGCACAACGCCCCCATCTTGTTTGAGTTAAACCTGCATTCAGCTGTGTTTTAGGTAATCCTCCAGGCAGTAATAACCAACCATGATCTGTTACAATTTTAATTCTTTTAATGCCTTTTTCAAAAGCTATGTTTATAGCCTCTTCTACTTCTTCAAAAAGTTCATCTATACGTTTCACCATACCAGCTTGCTCTTCATGCCCCTTGGTATCTATTTCTCCAATCTCTTGCCAATATTTTCCTTTGCCCTCTATGTCACTAGCTTTTGCAACAAATTTGAAACCTGCATCTTTTAGTGCATCTCTAAAGCTTTGAGTAAGCAGGTCTTTGCCATTTTGTAACTGTGGACGAAACTCTGCAATTTCACTTTCAGTAGATACTAAAGATGAGATTGGCGACACATTGGGTTTTGCTGTAGCAGTTAATGAGGGTATAGCAGACCAATTTTCTTGTAAGGTAACTTCCCATTTCTGTTTCTCCAATCTATCACAAAACTCCTTTGCCAATTCATATCTAAATGCATCAACAAACAGCACAAATGTTTCAGTCTCTTCAATGGCAGTTTGAGATGTAAACACACTCGTGTCTTTTTCTATCAAACCTTGAAATTTACTGGTTATACTTTCCAACCAAGGCTTATATAATAGTTGTATAATAGAAGTAACTGTTTGTTTATCGCTTGTTGATTTCACTGAAGCCAATGCTTTTCGCATATATTGGTCTATTAAATAGCCCTTATTTGTATAGTAGCTTTTTAAATCGTCAAGGGATGAAGAAGAGTAAGGTTCAGCAATTTCTTCAGACATTTTCACTAAGTAGCTTAAAGCTGTCACCAGTGGAGATTTTCCAAGTTCAGACCAAACCCAGTTTTTCCTCATTTTGTGTTCTTTCTCTAAGTTATGTAGAGAAGCAATTATAGTATCCACATCGTTTTTTGCGACCTTTTTCAACTCTTTAGATAAATATTTTTCTTTCTCTTCATTTACTTGTGGCCAACTTTCATCGGGCAGTGCAAACACACCAGCCCCTAAGTCACCAGGCTTTGCCAAACGAAGTAACTCTTCTATTTCAGGATATTTGTGAGGAGCCGTAGCATAAAACTGCCACACATTTCTCCAATCATTTCTTTGTGAACCAAGTTTTTCAGCAATAGTCAAAATGTTTTTATGGTCAGGTTCAAAATCATATTCCGATTTGCATAGACTTATAAAAACATCTTTTTTGCCATTAGGAAGATTATCAAAGAACTTGTCTCCTTCGCACATCCATTTTAAAATACTTGGTATTATATTAGGGAATAATTCATTGTTGAGATAATTAGCATCAATATTGTCTCTATTACTGAATACATCTTTGTCTTGAAACAAAGATGGCAGAGTTTTCTTTAGAGCTTCTTTGGTAGCATTATCTTTCGATACTTTTACTCCCAAACCTTGTATTGGATTTTCTATAAATGCCATTATAGTCCACTCTTTACCATTTTCTTGTGTGAAAATTGTTCCAGTGTACTGATATTCCAACAGTGGCTGTATATCAAATTCTGCATTTCTAACTTCCTTCAAATCTGATTTTGAAACTCCTGGTAAGTAGATAATAGGA
>CAYTJC010000284.1:0-3072 GCA_964437875.1 uncultured Dysgonomonadaceae bacterium | reverse complement strand
TTAGCTTTGCTTCCATACGTAACCGATTTAATGAAATAAAAAAGGAAGAAAACAATGGAAATAATATTAAAAGAAGATATAGTAACATTAGGTTACAAAGACGATATTGTGGATGTGAAGGCAGGATATGCTAGAAACTTTCTTATTCCACAAGGAAAAGCTATCATGGCTTCGGAATCGGCGAAAAAGATTATTGCTGAAAACAACAGACAACGCACTCATAAGCTTGAGCAGTTGAAAAAAGAAGCAGAAGACTTTGCCAAAACAATGGAAGGTACTACACTTACTGTTGGAGCTAAAACTAGTTCTACAGGAACTATCTTTGGTTCTGTAACCAACATTCAGTTAGCTGAAGAATTGGCCAAAAAAGGCTTTGAAGTTGATCGCAGATACATCCTTATCAAAGATCAAGTGAAAGAAGTTGGTACTTATACTGCAACAGTAAAATTACACAAAGAAGTTTCAGTTGAAATAACCTTTGAAGTGGTAGGTGAATAAGTAAGAAGAAACACTGATTCAAAGATATATATAAACCGATTGTTACTTTAAATAGTGACAATCGGTTTTTTAATTGTGCCTCACAAGGAGGGGGTGCCTGCAGGACGGAATGTTTCATTAAATATGTATTCCTGATAATGTATGCTGCAAATTCCCTTTTTTGATTACAAAAAGCTTATCCATGAATTTGTGTATGAGCCTTAATGAAATTAAATGTCGCTAAAGCGGAGTATCTGAAAACTCCCAGTTTCGTACTGTTATGTTCCGTTTTACATCAAGTTATCAACAAAAAACTGATTCTTCTAATTAATTAACATAGAGTTATCTGTTTTATTCCTTATTTTGCTGTTCAAAAGAATAACATATTAGTATGGGTAAAATAATAGCATTAGCTAATCAAAAAGGGGGCGTTGGGAAAACGACTACAACCATCAATTTAGCTGCCTCGTTGGCTGCATTAGAAAAAACTGTTCTTGTTGTTGATGCAGATCCGCAAGCAAATGCTTCTTCAGGATTAGGAATTGATGTTAGAAAAAGCCACAGCACACTATATGAGGGGTTGATTGGAGAAAAGACTATTTCTGAGATTATTGTTAAGACAGAATTTGAGAGAATAGATATTGTTCCATCTCATATCAATTTGGTGGGAGCTGAGTTAGAGATGGTTCAACTCGAGAATAGAGAAAAGAAAATGCATGAGCTTTTGATAGGTGTCAAAAGTAAATATGATTTTATTTTGATAGACTGTTCACCGTCCCTAGGAATCATTACTGTGAATGCTCTAGCAGCTTCAGACTCGGTGATAATTCCGGTGCAATGTGAGTATTTTGCCTTAGAGGGATTGAGCAAACTATTGAATACAATAAAGATAATAAAGTCTAAGATAAATCCTAAATTGGAGATAGAGGGCTTCGCACTTACAATGTACGACTCTAGACTGCGCCTCCACAATCAGATATATGAGGAGGTGAGACAGCATTTTCAAGAGTTAGTCTTCACATCAGTAATTCATAGAAATGTAACTCTGAGTGAATCGCAGAGTCATGCTAAGCCAGCTCTTATGTATGATGCTGGTTCGCGTGGAGCAGTAAATCACATGCAGCTTGCAAAGGAATTAATCGAAAAAAATGAATAGCTTTGTAGCTTACTTATAGGAATAACAATAAAATGGCCAAAAAACAAGCTTTAGGAAGAGGATTGAATGCACTTATCACGATGGACGATAATGAAACCAGAGGTTCGTCGTTTATCAGTGAAGTAGATATTGATAAAATTAAACCAAATCCTGATCAACCGCGTTTGGACTTTGATGATGAGTCTATGGAGGAGTTGGCTACATCAATTAAGAAGATAGGTGTGATACAACCAATTACTTTGCGTGAATTGGAAGATGGGAGTTATCAGATTATAGCAGGCGAAAGACGTTACAGAGCGTCGATGATGTTGCAGCTTGATAAAATTCCAGCCTATGTGAAGACTGTGGATGATGAGGATGTGATGGAGATGGCTTTGGTAGAGAACATCCAACGTGAAGATTTGAATGCCATAGAAATTGCATTGACCTATCAGAAGCTCATAGACTCGCAGTCTCTTACACAAGAGGCACTGAGTGAAAGGGTGGGCAAGAAACGTGCAACTATTGCCAACTATATGCGTTTGTTGAAACTTCCTGCGGGAGTACAAATGGGTATAAAAGATAAGAAAATAGATATGGGCCATGCTCGTGCATTGGTTGCTATTCCTGATCCAGTGGTTCAGCTTGACTTATATAATAGGATTATAAAAGAAGGACTATCTGTAAGAAAGGTGGAGGCTATTGTAAAAAAAGAGCTTGCAGAGTTATCTAATAAAAATAAACCTCGAAAAACTCCTCAGAAAACCTCTGACGAATTTGAGGCGTTGACGAATCATCTATCTCGGTTTTTCAACGCTCCTGTTGAATTTAAATATTCAAAGGCTGGAAAGGGGAAGATAACGATTCCTTTTAGCTCAAATGAAGATTTAGAGAGAATTATCGGGATATTTGATGTCATTAAAAAATAAATATTGCTCTAATGAGGCTTCACAAAATTATAATAGTAGGTTGTTTTTTGCTGAGTGTAACTTTTGGTTATTCTCAGGCTATCACTACTGCTGAACAAAACTCAAGCGATACACTAACTGTTATTGCTGCAGACAGCCTTATTCAGATTGCCGATACTATAGTAGCTCCAATAGAGCAGGTGGTTGTTGATGCAGATTCTGTTATTACTTCATCTGTAGTTTTTATCAGAGATACTACAGAACTTCCTGTCACTATAAGTACAGAAGCCTTTACGCCCAATCCAACTAAAGCACTTATTTATTCTGCTATCTTTCCTGGACTGGGGCAAATATATAACCGTAAGTATTGGAAACTGCCCATTGTATATGGTGGATTTCTCGGTTTTACTTACGCTATCACATGGAATGGCAAATACTACAGTGACTATTCTAATGGGTATAAAGATATTATGGACGAAGACCCAGAAACTGATAGTTGGAAAAACTTCTTGCCTTATGGACAAGATCCTGAAACAGTAGATAAAGAGTGGT
>CAYTJC010000283.1:0-3137 GCA_964437875.1 uncultured Dysgonomonadaceae bacterium | reverse complement strand
CCGATGTTTTTGTGAAAGACGATGTGCTTTACATGAAAGGACAATTGAATGATGGACACAACACTGATAAAGGTTTGCGCTATCTGACAAAAGTGCAATTGGTGAAAAAAGGAGGTGCTTTGTCTGCCGACAGTAGGTCTCTAACGCTCTCTAATGCTAATGAAGCATTCATTGTGATATCTACATCTACTAATATGCTAGATGAGAATTACGAAAGCACAGTAGATGAATTGATGGCTAAAGCGACCAAGTCAAAATATGATCAATTGATAAATAGTCATGTTGCAGCTTATCAAGAGAAGTTTGATCGCGTTGAACTGAATCTAGGAGAGCAAGATGATGTGACTCCAACCAATGAAAGATTGGCGAACTTCCAAACCATGAATGATCCAGCATTTGCAGCTTTGTACTTTCAATTTGGTCGCTACCTTATGATTTGCGGAACAAATGAGACTTCTATGCCACTCAACTTGCAAGGATTGTGGGCCAACAGTGTGCAAACTCCTTGGAATGGTGACTATCACCTCAATATCAATTTACAGATGAATTATTGGCCTGCCGAAGTCTGTAACCTATCTGAACTGCACAAGCCGTTAATCGATTTCACACAATCGTTAGTTCCATCGGGTACTGAAACTGCAAAAGTGTTTTACAATGCTGAGGGATGGATGGCTCACATGATGAGTAATCCCTGGTTATTTACAGCTCCTGGAGAGCATGCATCGTGGGGTGCAACTATCACTGGTGGTGCATGGCTTTGCGAACATATTTGGGAGCACTATGCGTTTACGCAAGATAAGGATTATCTGCAAAGCGTTTATCCTACATTGGCAAGTGCAAGTCAATTCTTTTTGACTAATATGGTTGCCGAACCTAAGAATGGCTGGTTGGTAACAGCTCCTTCTTCTTCACCCGAAAATGGTTTTTTCCTTCCAGGTAGTACTCAGGCTGTATATGTTTGTATGGGACCAACAATGGATGTGCAAATTATCAACGAGTTATTCGCAAACACATTGGAAGCTGCAAAAATACTTGGCATTGAAGATGAAACAACCCATAGTATTAAAGAAACTCTACCTAAACTTCCACCAATGCAGATTAGCCCCAATGGATACTTACAAGAATGGTTGGAAGATTACGACGAAGCTGAAATTCATCACCGTCATGTTTCACATTTGTACGGACTCTATCCATCCAATCAAATAACTCCTGACAAAACTCCCGAATTGGCTGAAGCTGCACGTCAAACTTTAGAAAGACGTGGTGATGGAGGAACAGGTTGGTCGCGTGCTTGGAAGGTAAATTTTTGGGCACGATTGCACGATGGCAATAGAGCCTACAAGTTGTTGAAAAACCTACTTGAGCCATCTATGAAAGATTATACTCAAAAGGAGAAAATTGGTAGTGGCACATTGCCCAATTTATTTTGTGCTCATCCACCTTTCCAAATAGATGGCAATTTTGGAGGAACTGCTGGTATTGCTGAAATGCTTATTCAAAGTCACGATGAGTTTATAGAGATACTACCTGCAATTCCTGATGAATGGACTCAAGGTAGCTTCAAAGGTCTTAGAGTTCGTGGAGGTGCAGAAGTGAGTGCCGATTGGCAAAACAGTCAATTGCAAAATGCAGCGATACTTGCCACTGTAGATAATGATTTCAAATTGAAACTGCCTGCAACTATTTCATCTGTCTCTGCAAACGGAAAACCCGTAGAGGTAAAAGATGGATTTGTGATACTATCGATGAAGAAAGGTGAGAAAATAGAGATGGCATTTGATTACAACTAATTATCATCTTGATCGTAGTTATCTTTGTTAGCTACAGGTATTTTATTCAAGATTGGTATTCCTTAAAATTACAGCACTCTCAAAGTTATCCATAAGGGTATAGCTTTGAGAGTGCTTTTTTTGTCTTCAGCTCTATGGAGTAACAATTTGTAAATAATAGGTGGTTATTTGTTGCAATCTCCTCAAATATGTGCCGTTTAACAGGTGGAAATCAAATTGTAGGCCTACAATCTGACGTTCATCTGTTGAAAACGTAATCTACGGTCGTGGAAATGTTTTGAATCGCTAAAACTGCTCCTCTTAATGGCTATTATTGAAGATAAAAGGCGTGAAAGGAGAAAAAGCATCCCTAGATTGAAAAATAAACTGATGAAATAAAAATCTTACTGCCGGAATTGATTTTTTTTGACGTAAACACCCAATAAATGGTCAACAAAACCAGAAGTATGCGATTTTAAACATTTTGTAGGCCGTGGATGCAAGTTTCAACTGTTTCAAACATTTTGTAGGGCTACAAAATGTTTTGAAAAAAGATACATCAATAAAACACCTTACTATAAAAGTTATTTGAAATATATTAGAATAACCATATAGAATAATTTAAATAGAAATCTCTTCTTTTTCTTACTGCAATAAGTTCATCTCTATAAACCAGAGTAGGTTTAGTTAAATAGAAGATAGTAGAGTCAATTAATATGATGAATGTTCAAAATGTGTTATATAACATACAGAAACATTTCTCAACTTAAGGTTAACTCTCTATTTTTGCTTCAGAACAGGACAGGACAGTATGCAGGACAGTGTGAATAGGTGTGATGATTAATTCATGTAAAGTTACAATGGGTCTTCTGAAATGTGTTGTGGCAACAGATGTTGTGAGTTTCTATCGATCCTGAACCTAAGACTTAGAAGATTGTAAGAACGAATTGCAATTCATTTTATCCTAAAATATTCACAATGCATAGGGTGATTGTCTTTAAATATTGTTCAGTTTTGAACACAGATACTATTATTATATCAAAAATAACAGGAGTGTAAATGGTTGTATCAAGTAAAATATTTAAGGCTATTTGATTGTAAATACTATTTATGTTTACTCTATTTAGGAAGATTCCTTTAAATAGGATGGTTATAAGAAATGAATTACAAAAAAAATGTATCACGCACAAGTTGGTGTACAAAAAAACAAATTGCTTATGGAGAATAATATTAACTTGCTTTTTTATTTAAAATGAAACCTCCATGATTTTTCAAACACCCATGAGCATGAAAATGTATTGATTTTGATTGACATATCAGGTTTTCTTTTAATTTTGTAATGTCTGCTTATTAGACACTTACCTAAAC
>CAYTJC010000282.1:0-3138 GCA_964437875.1 uncultured Dysgonomonadaceae bacterium | reverse complement strand
AATTAAACTACAATACAATGTCAAAAATCTGGAACAAAGGCTTCGATGCCGATAAGGCTGTTTTAAACTTTACTGTTGGCAAAGACAGAGAACTCGATTTGCGATTAGCAAAATATGATATCATGGGTTCTATGGCACACATCAAAATGCTAACCAAAATAGGATTGATGGAGCCTGAAGAGGAAAAGGTGTTGCGAGCCGAACTTCAAAACATACTGGAAGAAGTGGAGAAAGGAAACTTCTTTCTGCATGCTGACGCTGAGGATATTCACTCTCAAGTGGAATCGATGCTGATAAACAAGTTGGGAGAGATTGGTAAGAAAATACATTCGGGACGTTCGCGCAACGATCAGGTGTTGGTTGACCTGAAGTTGTATCTAAAAGATGAGATTCTGAGTATTAAAGATGGAGTTGTGTCACTCTTCGACCTGCTGCAAAGTTTAAGTGAAGAGCACAAAGAAATTTTGATGCCTGGTTATACGCATGGGCAAATAGCGATGCCATCATCCTTTGGTTTGTGGTTTGGAGCGTATGCCGAAACGCTTATTGATGATATGCATACATTGGTGGGTGCTTGGAATGTAACCAATCAAAATCCATTGGGATCTGCGGCTGGTTATGGGAGTTCTTTCCCTATTGACAGGGACATGACAACACAAGAGTTGAACTTTGCCACCATGAACTACAATGTGATTGCAGCACAAATGGGACGTGGCAAAACAGAGCGTATCCTTGCACAAGCCATGGCTAATATTGCCTTTACGTTGAATAAACTGGCCGACGACAATTGTATGTATTTATCGGGGAACTATGCTTTTATCTCTTATCCAAAAGAGTTGACAACAGGTTCAAGCATTATGCCTCACAAAAAAAACCCCGATGTGTGGGAGCTTATTAGGGCGCATAGCAATAGATTGCAAAGCTTGCCCAACGAGCTGTCATTGATGACCACCAACATACCTCACGGATACCATCGCGATTATCAATTGTTGAAAGAGGTGTTGTTCCCTGCCATAGAGGTATTGAAAGAGTTGTTAACAATGTCTTGTTTTATGTTGGAGCATGTGTCTGTTAATAAGGATATCTTGAGCGACTCTAAATATGACTACCTATTTACAGTAGAAGAGGTAAACAACCGAGTGTTGAGTGGCACAACTTTTCGCGACGCCTATATTGAAGTGGGGCAAGAGGTGCAAAGCAATCAATTTGTTTCTAACAAACAAGTAAACCATACCCATCAGGGCAGTATTGGCAATTTGTGTACGAAAGAGATTAAGCAGAAGATGGGAAACGTCATAAAGATGTTTTCCGTGATGTTTTAAATGTTTTTCACATCTTTTTTAAGAAATACAAAAGCCCGCTGATAATATTCAGAGGGCTTTTGTTCTAATTAGCTAAGAGTTATTGTGATTTCTCCTATAATCACTCTTTCTATCTTCGCTCTTTTTATCAGCAGGCTTTTTCTCTACTACACTTGTTTTCTTTCTAACAATTTCATCTAACTTCTTTTTGTCTGTAGATTCTTTTTCTTTTTCCTTCATAATATTCATGTATATAGACTCTAACCGTTAATTCCGTTAGTCAATTAATAAACATCTTGCTGTTTTATTTTGTTCTTCCTAAAACAACAAATAAATACAACGTTTATGCAATTTTATTGCCTGTCATTTGTAGAAATAACTATCAAAGTTCTTTAAATTCAACAAACTACTTTCTTTTATTAAACACCAACTCCTTTTTTTTTAGTATTTTTGTATGAATCCAATTGCATTGAGCAGTTTACTTCTTTATGCTAAATACTAATACAAAAATATAATATAAGTTCGTATGAAATTAATAGAAAAGATTATTGCTCGTGCTAAGAGTGATAAACAACGCATTGTACTACCCGAAAGTACCGAAAAACGCACGTTGCAAGCTGCCGACTCATTAATAAAACATGGTGTGGCAGAAATTGTGTTAATTGGCAGTGCAACTGAAATACTTGAAAAGGCTAAATCATTGGATCTTCATAATATCGCTAAAGCTACAATTGTAGATCCAACGAACCATGAAAAAAGAGATGAGTACATTAATCTACTTATCGAATTGAGAAAGCACAAAGGGATGACTGTCGAAAAAGCTGAAGAGCTTGTAGAAAATCCTTTGTATCTGTCATGCTTGATGATAAAGAATGGCGATGCGGATGGAGAAATTGCAGGTGCAGAAAATACTACAGGGAATGTGTTACGTCCTGCATTGCAAATCATTAAAACAACACCTGGTATAAGAGTTGTGTCGGGTGCATTTTTAATGTTTACTCCCTTAACAGAGTTGGGCGAGCAAGGAGTTTTGCTTTTTGCTGATTGTGCAGTATTGCCCAATCCAAATGCAAATGAATTGGCTCAAATAGCTATTACATCTGCTCAAACATGGAGCGCACTTATGAAAGATGAGCCTCGTGTTGGAATGTTGAGTTATTCAACAAAAGGTAGTGCTCAGAATGAAATGGTTGATAAAGTAGTGGAAGCAACTAAGTTGGCGAAAGAGATGAATCCAACTTTATTAATAGATGGCGAACTGCAAGCAGATGCTGCTATAGTCCCATCGGTAGCCGATACTAAAGCACCAGGGAGTGTTTTGGGTGGCAAGGCCAACATCTTAGTCTTTCCATCGTTGGAGGTTGGCAATATTGCTTATAAGCTTGTGCAACGTTTGGGCAATGCTGAAGCAATAGGGCCAATATTGCAAGGAATGGCTGCTCCGGTAAACGATTTGTCTCGTGGTTGTTCAGTAGAAGACATATACACAATGGTAGCAGTAACTGCTAACCAGGCAATTGAAAATAAAAAGAATAAATAAACAGATACAAATGAGTAAGTTAATTAAAGAACCGCTAGAGCAGTTCGGACTAAGTCTTACAGCAAAAGATACAAAACGATCATTGTTCTCAAAGATTGGTGTAGTAGGATGTGGAAAAGAAGGACGAAACATTGTCAATTTAACTGCCAATGCAGGACTTGAAGTGGTTTTCATGGAAGAGTCGGAAGAACGTATTGAGTATGTTATGGACAAACTCAATAGTGGACTAACAACTAAGGTTGAAAATTGGGGCCTCACACAAGCTGAGAAAAGAGGCATTATGAATCGCATTACGCC
>CAYTJC010000281.1:0-3142 GCA_964437875.1 uncultured Dysgonomonadaceae bacterium | reverse complement strand
CAATAGTGTCCTTGTCCCAAAAAGAGGCACAAGTATTGATTCCTGCATCGGAGTATATACCTGCATTCAATCCTTTTGAATGAATATACTTTGCCAACGATTTCATTCCGCTGGGAAAACGCAGTGGGTGAACCAACAGATTCCCCTCTTCGTCTCGGCCACCATAAAAACCATCGTCAGTATTGATAAAACTATACCCGGCATCTTTCAATCCTGAAGAGACCATTGCATCAGCTTGTGCTTTAATAATATCTTCGTTTATTTGAGCTCGGTAGTTGTTCCAACTGGCCCAACCCATAATGGGAGTTTTAGGTCTTGTTTCTTCTGGAGTTTGCCTTTGATTGACAGAATGGGCGCTGCAAGACATCAGCAATAGTGCTAATAATAAGTAGTTGAATGTTTTCATATTCTTTTAATCAGAGTTTGTTGCTTCTTCTTTGAATACAAAGATAAAAAGATAATTGGAATTGAGCGATGGGGTAAATCTAAGGAGAGTTTACTCTATGAAGTAAAGTAGCAATTAAATTGCAATAACATTTATGTGTATTCATAAGTTATTTCTTGGTAGGGTGGGGAATGTTGGGTATTTTTGAGAAGGATAAAATAATCTTTTATCGTATTGACAATAATACCCTAAGAATATCATTTATTAGAAAACTAAAAATGAATATAGAAACTATCTCAAAATTAGCACTACTACTATTCACAGCAACTCTCCTCAGCTGTTCTCTCAAAGCGGATAAGACCTTGTAAATTACGGGGACTGTAATAGACTCAGACACAAAATCGATATTACTTGTAAAGCCTCACCAAGACCCGCGGCACGATTCAATAATTGAGATCCCTGTGTATGATGGTAAATTCTCATACCAAGCGAAACTTCAATATCCAGAAGCAGTATATCTATTTCTTGGAGAAATGATAGAGAATGGAGGAGGAAGACACATGGCGCTTTTTTTAGAAAACGAAAGTATAGCACTCACAATTTATCCAGAAGAAGAGTTTGATAAAAATAGTGCTGAAGGAGGAGAATTAAATGCTGAATACAAGAGATTTATAGAAAACAGGCATGCTGAATTCGATAGTAGATTGCAACCTCTAAGTGATAGTATCCAATCACTATTCCAAAAAAGATGAGTTTCATTCTAAAGAGATGAAAGTGGTAATCGCACAGCTTAATGAAGCCAAATCTCATGATGATCAAATTCCCCTTTACAAAGAGATGGAGCTATTGAATGAAAAAGGGTTAGATAAAACTGCTGCTGCTAAAAGAATAGAAGATAAACAAAGTGAGATTTACAAAGAAATAAATGAGCTTGAACAACAATATATTAGCACACACCCGAACTTAGTTTCCTATCTGTTTCTTTTAGAAAAACTTCTTTGGGGAAGAGAGACTATTGACATTAACTTAGCTAAACAGAATTGCAAAAAGCTATCAAAAGCCCATCCCAACCATCCTTTAGGTTATTGGCATCCTTATTTAAAGAAGCGTTGTGCATCAATTGATATGAGGGTGTTTTGGTAGAAAGAGCTGTGAAAGCTTTGCGCCGTGACGCCTCTGTATTATGGACACCAACACTATCGTTTTTCGCCAATATAATTGTTACACCAGAAGCATCAAGCACAGCAATAGAAACATTTCTATCCATTTGTTGTGCAACTTTGTTTGCTTGAAACAACAACTCCAAAGCACCAGCTTGATTAAGAGAAGGAGATTGTGAAATATACTTCTCAACGTTTTGCGAGAGACCTAACTGTGAGAAAAGAAAAAGAAGGAGGAAACTTATATTTATTTTTGTCATAGTATTGTTAAAACAGATGAGTCACAAATTCGTTCTTTTAAATCAAAAGTATTATTCTTTTTTATGACAGGAATATCTTTCAAAAAAGACAGCTACATCAATTCACTTTAATATAGAAAATAAGAACATATATATTTACATAAAAACAACAACACCTAGAAACAATAGGTGTTTAAAGAGAGAACTGAATGAAATTTTGAACACAATAACATGAAGCGTATTATTCTATCGAGACATCTAATTATTTATGTCCTCTTTATTCTATGTTTAATCCCTACTCAAGCACAAACTAACCAACTGGATACTGTTACAAATGACACATTGCTTGTAGGCATTGCTGGAAGTGAACCCTTCGTATTTGCGGATGAAGACAGAGGCATTGCTGTAGAGATATGGGACGAAATTGCAGAAGAGAGATCATGGAACTATAAATTTGTATCATTCAATAACGTGGAAGATGCATTGCATCAATTAAGCAGAGGTTCTTTAGATGTAGTTGTTGGTCCTATAAGCATCACATCTAAACGACTTGAAAACATGAGGTTTTCTCAACCCTTCTATAACTCAAGTATATCAATAATTTCCAATGCCGGTGACCAAACCTTTTGGCAAAAGATACAACCCCTATTTAGCTCAAAACTATTAATAGCAATAGGCATTTTTTTGGTTATTCTGGCTATTGTTGGTACACTACTGTGGTTGGCAGAAAGGAAAGAATCGCCAGATCAGTTTCCAAAAGGACCGCTACAAGGTATTGGCACAGGTATGTGGTTAGCTATTGTAACTATGAGTACAACGGGCTACGGAGACAAGGCTCCAATAACTTTATTGGGAAGAATAATAACGGGTGCTTGGATGGTGATATCCATTATCTTTGCAACTTCTATGGTTGCAGGAATTGCAAGCATACTCACTCTCTCTTCACTTGACTCAACTACAATATCTACTGTAGAACAACTTTCAAGTCGTACTGCTGCAACAATTGTTGGATCGCCCTCTGAGGAGTTTCTAATTAAACACAAAGCTAAAGTAATTGGCACAAACAACTTGAATGATGCTATAGAGAAATTAAAAAACAAAGAAGTAGAGGCAGTTGTATTTGACCGACCTCAATTATTATACTTTCTGAAAAACAACAACGATAAGAAGTTATATATTAGTAAAGCTGAATATTATAAACAAGGCTATGGTTTTGCATTTCCAAACAACTCAGAATATGTTTTGAGTGTAAACAGAACCTTGTTGGAACTCGCAGAAAAGCAACAAATAGAAAGAATAATAGATTATTAACGTGAGTTCGGGATAAGATTATCCCCAAATACTTAATTGGTTTGATT
>CAYTJC010000280.1:0-3146 GCA_964437875.1 uncultured Dysgonomonadaceae bacterium | reverse complement strand
CGGACCCTACGGAAGTACAAACTTGTTCAATTTATAGGTTTCCGAGGCTATAAAACAATAAAAATGATTCGATAAGGCTCCTTTGTATAATAAGTAAGTGATATCTTTTATATTATTCTCCTAACTTCAATGCTGAGACAAGCTAAACTCCATTCAAATGTAACTCTCTTTGTTATGCTCACTCTTTCTACTTCATCGAATAGGGATAAAAATACTACTAGGGGCATTTATAGGCTCCAAAACCGCAAAAGTATAATGAAGTAGTAGTTTCTCAGGCGATAGTTTGAGAAAAAGTAAATTCTTTGTTTCTCACATCAAAATAAAACAATTAAGTTTGTCACTCGTTTATTAAAGTATCACTAACAATAAAACAAACACACTCATCAAAAAAAAAGACCAACAACAATGAAAAAAGTTCTTATTACCTATAATCTCAACCCCGAAATAGCAAAAGAGCTAGATGGAAAAATGGAATATGTGCTACCCAAGAAATCGAGCTTCAAGCGCAAAGAAGTATTGGATATGATTGCCGATTTTGATGTGCTAGTTCCTAACTTTAGCTTCTATACTGACAAAGAGATAATGGACAAAGGCAAAAAACTAGAGTTGATTTCAAATTTTGGTGTTGGTTACAACAATATTGATGTAGAATATGCCAAACAAAAAGGAATAACAGTGACCAACATACCCAACTCTGTATTGGAGCCGACTGCCGAGTTTGCGTTTGCTTTGCTTTTAGCAACAGGAAGGAGAATAGGATATTATGATAGAAAGATTAGAACTCCCGAGGGGTTAAAATGGGGGTTGTATGATGAACCAGGACTACCTATTTTTGGAAAGTCGCTGGGAATAATTGGCATGGGACGCATTGGGCAAGCTCTTGCTCGCAGAGCAGTAGCTTCGGGCATGACCATCATGTATCACAATCGAAGCAGGTTGGACAAAGCAATAGAAGATAAATACAATGCACAATATGTTTCGTTAGAAACACTCTTACGTGAATCAGATTATATTTCACTCAACGCTCCATCATCAAAAGAAACTATCCACATGATTGGAAAAAATGAGCTGGAGATGATGAAATCTACTGCTGTCTTTATCAACACAGCCCGTGGCAATATGGTGGACGAAAAAGCTCTGGCCCATGCTCTGAAAGAAAAAAAGATATGGGGAGCAGGATTAGACGTTTTTGAAAACGAGCCCAAAGTATTGCCCGAGCTTCTGGAGCTGGATAATGTAGTATTATCTCCTCATGCAGCAACAAAAACAATGGAGGCACGTGACGAGATGGGATTGGAGATGATTCGCAACATCCTTGGGTTTTATTTTGATACCTACTCTATTTCTAAAGTAGTATAAACAGTTATGCAAGCAGACAAAATAAGAGATGAAATCATAGCACAAAGCAATCCTGACAAAGCATTGATATTGTCTTCTTTTTTTCAAACCAAAGAAGGACAATATGCAGAGGGCGATATTTTTTTGGGGGTGACAGTGCCACAAATCAGAAAAATAGTAGCTCATTACAAGTCCCTACCTCTAATTGAAGTGACGAAATTGTTGCAGAGCAAATATCACGAGTGTCGCTTTGCAGCATTGGTTATACTGGTCAATCAATTTGAGCGTGGGAATGAAGAGGAGCGAGAATCCATTTACAACTTCTATCTAAATCACACACAGCATATCAACAATTGGGATTTGGTGGATGTGTCGTGCCACAAAATTGTGGGAGCATGGCTCTTAGACAAAGAGCGCTCTAAACTTTATGATTTGGCAAAGAGCAGTTGGCTGTGGAATCAACGCATCGCCATTGTTTCAACGTGGGCCTTCATCCGCAACAACGAATTTGATGACACTCTCCGTCTTTCAGAATATTTCTTTACGCACAGTCATCACCTCATACACAAGGCTTGCGGCTGGATGTTGCGCGAAGTTGGCAAACGAAACAAAGGTACTCTGATAGACTTTCTTGACAAATTTGCACCACAAATGCCCCGCGTTATGCTTCGATATTCTATTGAAAAGTTATCAAAAGAAGAAAGAAAAACCTACCTTCGTACCCAAATCAAATAGCACACTATTTGTTTGATTGTAATATAAGACTATTTTACTGAGATGAACTACGAGACAGATACGCTGCCAAACGGTATGCGCATTATACATGCAACAAACGACTCGCCCATTTCCTATTGTGGAGTATTGATAAACACTGGAACACGTGATGAATATGACAATGAATCGGGATTGGCGCATTTCACTGAGCACATGCTCTTTAAGGGCACAAGAAAACGTCGCCCCCATCACATCATCAACCGCATGGAAAATGTTGGTGGAGAGCTCAACGCCTTTACTAGCAAAGAAGAAACAGGCGTTTACACTGTTTTCTTTGAAGAGTATCTCGAACGCTCCATTGAATTGTTGACCGATATGGTGTTCAACTCACAATTTTCAGAAGAGCAACTTGAGCGAGAGCGCATCGTTATCTTGGATGAGATAAACTCCTATTTAGATGCACCCTCAGCATTAATATACGATGATTTTGAACAAGTTGTTTACAACAACCACGATTTGGGTAACCCAATACTGGGAACCCCCGAATCGTTGAAGAGCATCACATCGGAAACAATGAAAGCTTATGTGCAACGTCAGTTCAAACCCCAAAACATGGTTTTCTTTTCGTTGGGTAGCAGTCCCTTTCCTAAAGTTTTGAAGAAAGTGAAAAAGCATTTTGAGTTTTACGCACCTTTTGTTGCCACTGCGCAAACCGAACAACCAAAACCAAGAGTTGTGCCCCAAGCTAATATCACAAGAAACCTTGCGATAGAGAAAGAGACTCACCAAACGCATTATATTCTTGGTCGCCAGACATTCAGCATGTTTCATCCAGATAGAGTAGCCCTTTATTTGCTTAACAGCATACTGGGTGGTTTGGGTATGAATAGTAGATTGAACACTTCGCTGCGTGAAAAAAATGGGTTGGTCTATACTGTAGAGTCCACTCATGCACTATACTCAGATAGTGGTGTGTTTAGCGTCTATTTTGGTTGCGACCCAAGCAACACGCATAAATGCCTCAACTTAATTCAAAAAGAATTTCACAAACTAAAGAATACCGCTCTCACACCTCAACAATTGTCTAAAGCAAA
>CAYTJC010000279.1:0-3151 GCA_964437875.1 uncultured Dysgonomonadaceae bacterium | reverse complement strand
TCAAATTTACACCAGCACAATGCACACGCAACGAAGATGGTGTTTTAGTTCCACCACCTTTACGCTTCGATATCCTTGAAGAAATTGAACGTCGTATTCCTGGTTTTCCTATTGTTCTTCATGGTTCATCTTCTGTACCACAACAATATGTAACAACTATTAATAAGTATGGTGGCAAATTGACTGATTCTATTGGTATCCCAGAAGAGCAACTACGTAAAGCTGCTACTTCTGCAGTTTGTAAAGTAAACATCGACTCTGATGGTCGTTTGGCAATGACTGCTGCAATTCGCGAAGAATTTGCTAAAAACCCTGCTGAGTTTGACCCAAGAAAATATCTTGGTCCAGCTCGTGAAGAATTGAAAAAACTATACATGCACAAAACTGAAAAAGTTTTAGGTAGTGCAGGTAAAGCATAATAAATTGCATTAGCAATACACACATATTAAAAAAACTCTCCGATTATTCGGGGAGTTTTTTTGTTTGTGTGCGTTTAAGTGCATGTAGTTTACGATTGATAACAGTTAGAAATCAATCCTCAGCCTACAATTGTACGTTTATGCCATTAAAATTGAATCTACGACCGTGGAAATGTTCCGAATCGCTAAAATGGTGCTTTTATAAGCAAAGATGAAAGAAAAATGTCGTGATAAGAAGAATGGCTACATTAGATTGAAAATTTATCTGATAAAAAGAGAATTACACATCAAGAATTAGATTTTAATAGCATGAAAGCTGCAAATTAGAGGAACAATAGGAGACAAATTTATTTTCAAACATTTTGTAGGCAGTGGATGCAATTTTCAACTATTATAAACATTTTGTTGGCCTGCTCACTTAGGATTTAAAATACTTCAAAAAGCTCAGTGACTATTGGTGTGTTGCAATTGTCAATTGACCGAAACTATCCTTCCACAACAGTTCGCCCAAATGGAGTCAATGCCAGTCCTGCCAATTTCATGTGCTGATTGCCAAATGGAATACCAATAATTGTAATATAAAACAGTAATCCAAATGCAAAATGTGTTAGACTTATCCAAATACCTCCAATAAAGAACCAAATGATATTCATAATTGTAGATAAGCACCCTGTGATATTGTTTGTAACTATTATCTGTTTGCCAAAAGGCCACAATGCAACAGATGCCATTTTGAGAGACTGAATGCCAAATGGAATACCAATAATTGAGATAAAAAAGGGAATACTTGCTAACACATATTCAATAGCAACAAAAATTCCACCAAAAACAACCCAAATAAGATTACCAATAAACTTCATAGTCTCTTCTATTTAATTTGCAAAATAATAAGCAAAGATACAAAAACTACTTTTACATTTTCCAATCTCACCCAAGCAAATTTGTATTCTCTGTGTTGCTGACAACTCATCTCTTATGCACCACAGTAAAATCTCTCACTCAAATTCTTTACAAAACCCATCATATAATTATTCAATCTCTAATTTCTATAGGATACCTTATCGAAATTGATTAGTTTTGCTTCTGAATTAAAAAAAAGCAACAACGACATGGGAAAAACAATAATTAAGCTGTTGAATGAATCAGTAGAGAAATACGGACAAAACCCTTGTCTCTATGAAGCTGACAACACGGTCGATTATGGCTACATCTAAGTATATCAATCAATGTGTATTGCACAACAACCAGAGTTCTTATACTACAACACTCTTAACGCTAAACAGTGAAGCACTAAAAAAACAAACATCCAATCCTGTGGAATTAGCCCAGTTAATTGCTGGAGAGCTTTCTCAGTAATTGAATATGGAATCAACGATGGTCTTTTCCCCTATCCTTGAGTTACTTCAGCTTTTGCTGTATTTGAAGAACCTTTTAGTGAGCAAAATAGACTGGTGAACTCTATTATGAAAATTGTGAAACACAAGGTTTATGAACGATATACGCTTGAGATAAGGTCACTACACACAGCGGATGAAAAGCGTTTTGATTCGAAGACTAATTTAAAGATGTTAGACAGATTACTTATATAGAGGTGGCTGTTTTACACACTTGCCGCTTTACTTCTATTCACAATGTAAACACCAGTAAAAACCAGTGCTATGGCTATTCCTTTTAGTGGTCCAAAAGCATCAACTCCCATTATTGCTGCTGCAATGGTGGCAACGATAGGTTGAATATTATTGTACATACTCGCCACTGTGGGACGTAAATTCTTCTGTCCAATGGGGACCATCAGATAGGTTAAGAAAGTACTACCCAATACTACAAAAGCTATATCCTTATAAACTGAGAATGGAATAGCTGAATAATCAATGTAAAGAAACTCCGATTGACCAAAAGGGAGATAAACAATGGATGCAAACAGAAACATCCACTTCATCAATGTGATTGGCGAATATTTTTCTACAAAGTTTTTAAAGAATACAAAATAGGTAGCATAACTAACTTGTGCTAAAAAGACCAAGAGAATTCCTATCAGATTTTTATTGGACGCTCTACTCCCAGCATCTAATTGAGTGCTGCTCACAATAATTAATACAGCACCTGCACCACCTACTATAACACCCAGTAGTTTTTTGAAAGTAATGGGTTCTTTCAAATAGAAGGCTGATATAACCATGGTAATGATGGGCAAGAAAGTAGTAACAATGGAGGCATTGATGGGGGAAGTCATGGAAACGCCTGTGATGAAGATTGCCTGATTGAAAACAATAGCAAAAAGAGAAGCTACAAACATCAGAAACAGATCACGAGGTGGAACTTTTTCTTTCTTAACAAAAAGAGAAGCCACCCAAAAAGCTATTGCAGCGCCAGCCAAACGAAAAGACACTAAAGATAAATATCCTATAGCACCAAACATCATAATTCCTTTTGAGAGAGGAGCCATTAATCCCCATGAAATATTCGCCACCATCATGGCGAGATGACCTTTTCCTTTTTTACTAATCATTAAACAAATAGTTGTGCAAATGGAATTACGCAAAAGAATTTGCGCGATAGCCGTAAATGGCAAGGATAAATATTTGTACTAGTAGCCGCTAAACACTGATAGGCTAATTGCTGAAAGCTATAAATGATCGCTTAAAAGGTTTACATTTTGGCGAGCTCTTCGCTTAATTCGTCTGTCAATTCAAGGCTGTGATATACATTCTGCACATCATCATCATCTTCAA
>CAYTJC010000278.1:0-3157 GCA_964437875.1 uncultured Dysgonomonadaceae bacterium | reverse complement strand
AATTGTCTTAATTCATTGAATGTAATAGTTCTTGACATGGTGTTTATTTTTTAAAAGATGAATAATTTCTTATCTATACTTATAGCGGGTTAAACTTAGCAAAAAGATTAGTATTAACCAATTATTTCACTACTATTTTTTAATATATTTGATTTTAAAATTTATTCAACTCAATGAAAACAGACAATAAGAACCTAAAAACTGATATAAATGAATGAGGGAGAGAATTTAAAAATGGTTCTAACAGACAGTACCACTACAAGATAATGGCCAAGACTTGATCGAAAAAAGAAGTCCCAAAAGTAGGGAAATTAAAACCAAGATTCGGGAATAATTGAATGAGAAAAAGAGGTGAGAATGGGACTAAATAAAATAACTAGAATTATGTATGATATAATGGTAACACCTAGAATATTGCCCTGTTTTTGAGAATAGATTGTATTTCTGTCTTCATATACTGAGACTTGAGAATAATGAACCCGTAGTTTTGTGTACATTTCATAAACAAGTAGTCCAATAAGTGCACCGACAATTAATCCCGCTAAGATATCACTTATAAAATGTACACCTAAGTATATTCTAGAATAACTATTTGATATTGCCCAAAACATAACAGAAAAGGTAACTATACGATTTCTAAAAAGACGTGAGACAAAGAAGGCTAATGCAAAACTATTAGTTGCATGACCAGAAATAAAGCCGTAGTCACCACCTCTAAAACCGTTTACTAAAGTAACTAAATCTTTATAATCGGGGTGATGTGAGGGACGATATCGTTGAAAAAGGGGTTTAAAGAAAAATCCTGATGCAAGGTTAGATAACAACAAGACAAGTACCAATGCCCCTAAAACAAAAAGACCCTCTTTCAGCTGCTGATTGCGAAATGAAATGTAGATTATAAAGAGAAACATAGGAACCCAAGTTACAAGTCCCGTATAAGTCCACATTGCATTATCCCAAAAAGCGGATCCACCACCATTTAAGGCAAGAAAGAGATCATGCTCGAGAGGCAGAAACTTGTTTATGAAGTCGTTCATATTGTTTCTATATTCTTCTTTGAAAGCCAACCAACGCTACCATTTGCAATTACAATTTCAATCCATGAACCCTCTTCACGCTTAATCTTAACTTTGGCACCTTCATGCAAACGAAATAACTCCTGACTATGTGCATCAGGAGAAGTATAAACTGAAACAGAGGCTTCCATAACAATGCCTGTTGAGCGATTCACAATTTTGTTTTTTTGCTTAAATGCAAAAGTATTTGTAATTATCACCAAGGTAAGTAATACTATTCCGGCATAAAAAGAGACCTTTCTGAGAGTTATCTGCACAGATATCATATAAGAGCCAATTGCAATAATAAACAATATAAAAAGAACTATTCCGATAATAGCCCAGGTATTAGCACTATATAGATTTTGTATAGATCGAATCCATTGATTCACAAAAAAGCTATCTGCGCTATCAATTTTATCTTCAATTCTAGTTTTAACAAAGCGTAGATTGTGCTTTATATCATTATCGCCAGGTTCAATCAGTAGTGCACGCTCATAATTTACAATAGCTTTTGCAATTTGATTGTTTCTGAAATATGCATTGCCTAAATTATAATAAAGCTGAGCTGATTCTTGTTTCATCAACTTGTTTTGAGCAATTTGAGACTCATATAGTTGAATACTTTTAGTGAAATTATTATTCCTATAGGCCTCATCAGCTTCATTCTCTTCGGAGACACCACTGTTTTCAATTATATCTGAATTTGAAATCGAATCTGAGGCACTTTGTGCTTGCACAACTCCCAAATATATAAAACAGATAGATAAAGCAAGCAATATATAGTTACGTAACTTCATGTTATTTTTTTGATTTTAAAATATTCTCCATTTTCCCAATAGCATCGCTCGTTTCCTGATAAATCTCATCCATTGCAGCATCAGATTCTACTGGAGCATAACGTGCAAATTCGCAAGTATCCAAAATTG
Source organism: uncultured Dysgonomonadaceae bacterium (assembly GCA_964437875.1). Lineage (GTDB taxonomy): Bacteria > Bacteroidota > Bacteroidia > Bacteroidales > Dysgonomonadaceae > UBA2632. The sequence goes on along the minus strand of CAYTJC010000278.1, from coordinate 1,173 downwards.
TCATAAACTGCTCTATAAGAGATTTATCAACCCCATAGTTAGAAAGTTCAACACCAATATTACTCTTTGTGAGATTGGCTCCAGGGATAGAAAGCTTATCGCTAAAATATCCCCAAAGTGAGCGAAGCACCTCGTTGTAAAAGTTCTCTTTATCGTGTTTCTTCAAATAGTTTTCGGCCAATTTCAATCTTCTCTTGGCAACTTTATTGGCACGTTTAGTACGCATCAGAGCAATGTTTGCATTCAGTTTCATCTGCTTGCGATACACAACAAAAAAGATACACAACAATACAAAAGGTATTATATACCATAACCAATAGCCCCACGATCCAACATAGAAGTTATCAATTTTCAGGAACTTTGGGGTTTCTGTTTTTATATACCTAATATCTTGTTCCACTCTCACTTGTTGCTGGTTTACATAGCTTGAAGCAGTGGTCTTAGAAGGATCTCCCTTTAAAATAGTAAGCGAATAGGGTGGAGATTTTATTGTTTTGTAAGAACGGCTATTAATATCAAAATAAGAAAACTCAATGGGGGGAATAGTGTAATCGCCCTCGTAGCGAGGAATAACAAGGTAGTCTATCGTTCTTGCTCCAGTAAACCCATTTGGTCCTGTTTTCAATTCATTATTGATAGTAGGATCATACAATTCGAAGTTGCTAGGAAACTCAACGTCAGGATTTTGAATAAGCTTCTGGTTTCCTGTGCCCGATATCTTAAGTGATAAAGTGATAGGTTCATTAGCAGCAATTTTTTGTGTGCTGATGGTTGGTGTAAAAGTAAACGAACCAACAGCGCCTTTAAAGCTTGAAGGTTTGCCAGATGGTAAGGGTGAAACATTTATGGTTACAGGATTGGTAATCATCGGTTTCTTCACATCGGTGTTTACCTCTTGCATTCCAAAGAAGCTTGAAATCTTTTTACCAGATGGAACAGAGAACACCATTTCTAATCTTCCGCTAGGAATGGTCATTTTACCTGAACGCTGAGGGAATAGCAGTGTTTTACGAAGGTCTGCTGTATAATAGTTGCGTCCATCATAATGTTCTAGTTTCAACTGTTGATTGGAAGCTACATCTAGCTCTTCTACTAAAAATCCTTCGAACTCAGGGAACTCTATCCTTCCAAAATCTACAACATTTAGAGTTGTGTACAACTTAAAAGTAACTA
>CAYTJC010000277.1:0-3174 GCA_964437875.1 uncultured Dysgonomonadaceae bacterium | reverse complement strand
GTTTTTGTTGTTGCTGTTGCAAGATACTGACAAGAGTATCACAACAGATAAAAGGAGTGCTTGAAGTGTATTTCTTTTCATTGTTGTTTTTTAAGTTGTCTCAGTTATATACGTATCAAATATTAAAAGAGGAGTGAGAGCAGATATTCTCTACTTCTTCAAATAGATAATCCAATTCCAATCTGCAGGGTCACCTTCTCCAACACTGGGTGTGTATAAAAACATTTTCACCTTTTGGTAAGGGTTTGCTGATAAGTACTCTCTTGCTTTCACTACATTTTGCACAGATGCCCAAACCCTCTCGTATTCGTATTTTTCATTATTTGGATTAAATACATTATCAAAACCACCCATTGGATAGGCAAGATCCTTGGTGTCAATATTTTTAAAGCTCTCTGCGGGGTGCAGACTTTTTGGAAATGTCATTTTCCCCAATCCCATCCAATGGATAGTACCGTGGAAGAGTGTTTCGTTTAACTCCTTTTCAATTAACTTTACGTTGCCAAAATCGCCTGGCTCTACATATTCGGTTACAATGGTTAAGGTGTCAATTTGTTTCGAAAATTTGAACTCGGTGCCTCCCTCAAAAGCGTTTGTTGTATAATCTACCTTCAACATCAATACTTGTGTAGGAGCACCTCCATCAAAATCGGCATCGTCCGAACTACAGCTAAACAGTAGGCTGATGAGTGCTAGCAGTAAGATTCTTGTTTTCATACTCTTTTCTTTTATATTTTAATCGGGGTGTTGCTTTGCAAAGTTACTAATAAATGTCTTTGCGCGTACTTTACACACGAAGGTTTGTATATATAGTAGATGATAATTTGGGGGATAAGTTGCATGGATTCTAATATATAATTGAGCAACATCGCTTTTGTAGCATTTTCTCATAACCTTCTTCTAATCTACATGAATGATGATGTAGTATCATAATGTTTCATACCATCCTACATCTACGAAAGGCCTAAATTATTTAATTTAATACCTTCAGCAAACTACAATCTCACCTTGTGAGCAAATTATATACCCTTGTGTAAGCACAATGCCTCTTTCACAAATAAAATGATGCCTTCGAATTGCTCAAAAACATTCATCAACAAAATATTGATGGCTTCATACATTTACAATACCTCTTTCTACAAATTAAAGATACCTCTGTGCATGTACAAAAGCTCTTTCTATTTCGTTTTGATACTAAAAACTATTTGGTTGATAGGTCAATAGCATATTGACTTACCATTCAATGCTTGAATTAACACTTCATTCACTATTATACCTTGATTCAAGCGTCGAATAGCAGTTCAATAGTTAATTGACCTCTAATTTAATAGTTGTATTGTAGGTAGATAGTTAATTGACCTCTGATTCATTAGTTGTTTTATGGGTCAATAGTTAATTGTCCTTTGATTTAATAGTTGATTCAGTGGTCATTAGTTAATTGGTATATGGTTCAATTCTTGGTTCTTATTCCAATAGTGTGTTGAGGTCTTATTTAATTAGTTTTTGATATGAAAAAAGTATTTTAGCTGCCATTGTTCATTGCTATAGGTATGAATTTTTAGTTGGATCTATCTTCTACAGTTGCTATCTATATGAAATTTTTGTCTATCCAGTGTTTTACTTTAGTTGCAGCTATCAAATGTTTGTTTGAAAGGTATTCTACAGTTGCTAAGTATATTAGAAACTCTTTAGAACAGTCTGTGTATATGTACGAAACTATGAAATTAACTATTGAAGTGTAAATATGAAGAGCATATTGTGTTTAAATTGTTGTAAATGTGCTATCTCATTCGTTTGTTTTAAGTATATTTGTGAAAATGCATATAGGGAATAGTTGAGCAAAATGAAAAGTCAGTAAATATGGACAAAATATACATGATAGATATAAAGAAAATAGCTTTTACCAAGTTGCGTAAGCTCGAAGTTTACAATTTATACAATGATGTGGTTAGGAATATTAGAGAATATGACACTAAAGCAATGCATATAGGTGATACTTGCGATGTTTTGATTGCTATGCAACCAAAAGCTCAGCTGCTTCAGAATACGCAAAGAGATCGCGGTCCCCATATACTCACTCCAGAGGTTGAAAGATTGCATGAAAGGCGTCTCAGTTTTGCTGCTGTCATAACCAATCAGATGAGAACTATTGAGAAAGCTGCACTTGCAGACCAAAAACACTTGGTGGAGTTGGCAAAACCCCTTGTGTATGGCATGTTGAACTATTTGAGACAGAATGACATAATTGCTATTGAATCATTAATAACAGAGTTTTTCTATGATTTAAATCTTCAACCAGAAGTGAGGAATGCACTGTATGAGTTAGGGTTCAAAACATACTTAGATGAATTGGAGGCTGCAAACAACGATTGCATAAATACGCAAGCCGAAAGAGCTGCTCAAAAGTCACGAAGAAACAAAGGTAGTACTACACCTGTGCAAAGAGAACTGCAATATATTTTAAGCATTTTGTTTGAGCAAGTTGACTATTATCAGCATGTTTATAAAGATGTGGATTATTCTGGATTGATTACTGCACTCAATTACGTCATTGCTACATATACAAAATTGATTAAAACACGCGACACACAACGCAAAAATAAAAAGTTGAGAGCCCTGGAGGAGGAACAAGCAGCATTGGAAGAGAAAGCCAAAATTGAGCGATTTGAGAAAAACCAATCTGCCATTGCAGACGATGCTTCGGTAACTTTGCCAATTGCAGATTTGGAGACGAAACCAAAAGGAACACCCCTTGCATCTACAAAGAAGAAAACAGGAAAAGACAAACCAATAGATGGCCTGATAGATATTTTAAAAAAGCCAGATAAAGGGAAGAAAGACGAGGATGGATAATAGTATCTGATGGCGAAATGCCAATGGAGTATTAGGCACAATGGATAATATATTGATTGCACACTCTACGAATAACTACACCTAAACATTCAAACCTATATTTACATGAAACAAATTGTAATACTCCTCTCTGTTTTTGCAATTTCCTGTAGCTCTTTTAGTCTAAAACAAGAGAATGCTTCCATCATTCCTCAACCAAACAATATGGAAGTGAAAAAAGGCAACCTCACACTCAATGGAAATGCTGCTTTGTGGTACAATTCAGAAACGTTGGCTCCTCTGATGGAGAATTTCAAATCGGATGTAGCAGAACTCATTTCT
>CAYTJC010000276.1:0-3174 GCA_964437875.1 uncultured Dysgonomonadaceae bacterium | reverse complement strand
TCGCGCGATGTAATTGTGTTGCTAAGATTACCCACCTCGCGATTGGTAAATTCTTTTACCTTTAAAAACTCGTTTCTAAAGTGTGCCATATATTCAGTATCTGCCATTACATCGTCCATACTTATAGACTTGCCTATAACATTGGTAGCTACCACTTTGCCATCTTTCACTATAAGCTCAACACTTGCTTTAGAAAGAGCTGCAGCACGTGAACCCGCCTCCAACAACCATATCTCTTTATCTCCATTTTGCACTTTCTCTGCAGTTATTTTATGGTCGTGGGCTGCCAACATTAAATCTATACCCTTTACATTTCTTGCAACATAGCGCGCAGGATTTTCCATACTATCGCTCTCTTCATCGCCCAATCCAGCATGTATAGCGGCTATTACAAAATGAGGTTGCTCTTTTTCTCTCACATATTGCACCCAATGTTGCAGAGATGTAACTATCTTTTCAAACTCTATATTATCCCACAAGTGTGGAGCCAGCCAATTAGGAATATTTGGGTTGGTCATGCCTATTACAGCAATTTTCACACCACCTTTATTTAAAATAGCATAAGGTTCAAAATAAGGCTCACCTGTTTTAACATCAATAGCATTGGCTGCCAAATAAGGCATATTAAGCTCCTTTACTACTTTGTTGTACACTGCTGCACCCGGCTCTATATCATGATTGCCCACCACTGTAACATCATAATCTAGATAATTCATCACTTTTGAGAATATATGTTGCGATGTTGTATCAACAAAGTTGCTGTAATACACTGCATTATCTCCCTGTAGGTGATCGCCAACATCTATCAGCACCACATTTTCTTTGCCCATGTTGTTTCTTGCCTTTTTGATTGCCGTAGACACTGATGCTAACGAATATTGATGCGTTTGGTGGCTATCGGTACTCACATATAGCGAGTCGAAAAATCGTCCATGCAAATCATTCGTTGCATACACATCGAAGTTGTATGTGCCATCGTCTAGTTTTTTTTCGGAGCAAGAAGTTACTGCAAATACTATGAGCATTAACAGTAGTAACAGGTTAATTTGCTTTTTCATTTTCATTTGTATATATCAAAAAAATATTCAGTATATTACGTTATTATAATAATGTGCTGGCTGTAAGATTCGGTTTAAATAATTATAACACTATAATTGCTAAGATTGTTTTAATATACAAAGATAGTTATTTTTTAAATGATGTGGAAAATAAAACCATTGCTTATTTCATCAATTAGTTACGACAACGACACTAAGACAATCGTTACCATCACAATAGTCAACACTAAAGCAATTGTTATAAGCAATCTCAACTCTACGCCCAAGCTGCCTACAATAGGCCAGTGAGATGTCAAATTATCCAATTTCATTAATATTTTGCTGGGTTTGTGCGTGTGTTCTTGTATGTATCCAGATTCTACTAAAATGCGATAAGCAGCAGCCAAATCACTTCTTCGAACTTGTAGTTTTACGCCTCCTATTGCCCCCGAGTATAGGTGGTTTACATGGGCTGTAAGTTCGTCTTTTATAAAAACCTCTATTCCTTCGCTTTGCAACTTCCCTTTTGCAAAATGAGCCTCGTGAGGAAGTGTAAAAGAGATAATAGTAATTAATTTGTCCATCTATATTGTTTTCTTACTTTTTGTGCAACCACTAAATTACATAAAAAGATTGAAATGGTAACTTTCTCGTGCATCAATATTTTATTGCTGGCATTCAATCCCCTACTCTCATCATAAAAACATCAATATCAACCACCCAACCTTGCCAAAAAAACCTATAATGTAGCAGTAACCACAAAACAAAAGATGTTTTATAACATATTCTCTTGTAAATAGATTACCTTTGACCCCTTATTATACATTCGTCCCACAAAAAAAGAGACATAAATAAATTACTTATTACACTTATCAATTGGTGTGGGATACTAAAAACTAATCAATGCAATTTGAAGATTTAAAAATTATTGAGCCTATATTAAAGGCGCTAAAAGAAGAGAAATACGCTATCCCCACCACTATACAGGAAGAAGCAATTCCACTTATACTAAACAAAAGAGACGTGCTAGGTAGTGCACAAACAGGAACTGGCAAAACAGCTGCTTTTGCAATTCCTATATTACAACTGCTATACAACGATCGGCTGCAACAAAACAGACCGCGAAAAATAAATGCCCTTATTATTACTCCTACACGCGAATTGGCAATTCAGATAGAGGAGAGTTTTTCTACATATGGCAGACATACAAACCTAAAAACAACTGTAATATTTGGTGGCGTAAAACAGGGTGCTCAAGCCACTGCTATACAAAGAGGTGTAGATGTTTTGGTGGCTACGCCAGGCAGACTGCTCGATTTGATGGATCAAGGCATAATAAGCCTAAGAGACATAGAATATTTTGTGTTGGACGAGGCAGACCGTATGCTTGACATGGGTTTTATAAACGATATAAAAAAGATTATAGCTCAATTGCCAGCCAAACGACAATCGCTATTTTTTTCGGCTACAATGCCCAACAATATTGTAAAACTATCGCGTAAGATTCTTACCAAACCCGTAAAGGTAGAGGTAGCCGCTGTATCGTCAACCGCCGACACCATTCAGCAACACCTCTATTACACCAACAAAGATACCAAGAGAGACCTGCTAAGCCACATTCTGCAGGATAAAAGAATAGACCAAGTATTGCTCTTTTCTAGAACCAAGCATGGTGCCGATAGAATAGTGCGCAACCTAAAGAAAGAGAAGATAACCGCAGCAGCTATACATGGCGATAAAGCTCAAAATGCTAGACAAAGAGCCTTACAAGATTTTAAAGATAGCAAAATAAGGGTTTTGGTAGCTACCGATATTGCTGCACGAGGCATTGATATTGATAAGCTAGGCTATGTAATAAACTACGATATACCCAACGAGTCTGAAACCTATGTACACCGTATTGGACGCTGTGGTAGAGCTGGCGAAGATGGTGTGTCTATCTCTATTTGTGAACCAGAAGAGAATGCATACATAAAGGATATTGAGAAGCTTATAAGCCAAAAAATTGAGGTTGTAAAGAACAATCCTTTTCCACAAACCGAACGCCCGATGAATGCACGGGAGAAAAAAGAGTTCGAAAAAGAGAAAATGAAACGCAAACAGGAGTTTTTTGCTGCCAAGAATAAGAATAGAGCCA
>CAYTJC010000275.1:2413-3191 GCA_964437875.1 uncultured Dysgonomonadaceae bacterium | reverse complement strand
GAGAATCCACCTGTTGAGCGTCTGTTGATACCAGATATGGCATTGACTGCTGCGGAGTACTTCGCAGTTGATAAAAATCAAAACGTATTAGTGCTTCTCACAGATATGACATCATATGCCGATGCCCTTGCAATTGTATCCAATAGAATGGATCAGATACCATCGAAAGACTCAATGCCAGGCTCGTTATATTCAGATTTGGCTAAGATATATGAAAAGGCAGTGCAATTTCCTGAGGGAGGTTCCATAACAATTATTGCTGTTACTACTCTTTCGGGGGGAGATATTACGCATGCCGTGCCTGATAATACAGGATATATTACTGAGGGGCAGTTGTTCTTGCGTACAGATAGTGATATTGGTAAAGTAATTGTAGATCCATTCCGTTCGCTATCGCGTCTGAAACAATTGGTGCAAGGTGAAGTTACTCGCGAAGATCATCCACAGGTGATGAATGCTGCTGTGCGACTCTACTCTGATGCTGCAAATGCGAAAACTAAAATGGAAAACGGATTTGACCTTACAGACTATGACAAACGTACGCTCGATTTTGCAAAAGAATATTCTGAATATATCTTGGCTATCGATGTGAACTTAGATACAACAGAAATGCTCGACACCACATGGGGCTTATTCTCTAGTCATTTCAGACCAGAAGAGGTGAACATGAAAACAGAAATGGTGGATAAGTATTGGGATTCTGAAAAAAAGGTTGTAGAAGAAGAACAGCAAGAATAGGAAAGTAAAATATTTATGGCTATAAAATTTCAATATAATA